>JALWKH010000178.1 GCA_026996635.1 Bacteroidales bacterium
ACATTAAAAAAACACAATATTATAACAAGTTAACACAAAAAAATTTACTTTTGCAATGCACTTTGCACTTTTAAGGAATTAAATATGAAAAGATTTTTACTGTTTTTGACTTTCATTATTTTTTTTGTTGCAAAGCCATTTGCTTCAGACACGTTGAAAACTACAACACAACACGGCACACATAAGATAAAAGAGAAAACTTTAAGTGAAAAGATCAATGATGCATTTACCCCACTTGTTGATTTTATGGATGAAATTTTGTTTTGGGATCCTTTTGCTGCTTTAGGTTTATATGACCCTATAATCAAAGACGAGAACGGTAAAATAATATATGATGAAAACGGCAACCCTAAAAAGAAAAGAATTCCGCTAGTTGTTTTCTGGCTTATTCTCGGAGCAACGATTTTTACCATTTATTTCAAATTTATAAATATCAGAGGGTTTAAACACTCTCTTGAGCTGGTGGCCGGTAAATACGACAACCCGGAAGACAAAGGAGAAGTGTCACACTTTCAAGCACTTACCACCGCACTTTCCGCTACGGTAGGATTGGGCAATATTGCAGGCGTTGCCATTGCCATAACGCTTGGCGGACCCGGAGCAACTTTTTGGATGATACTTGCAGGATTGCTCGGTATGACTTCAAAGTTTTTGGAATGTACACTCGGGCTGAAATACAGGAAAATAGATGAAAACGGAGAAGTATCCGGTGGACCTATGTATTATTTAAGAGACGGATTGAAAAAATATAAATTGGGAGGATTAGGCAAGTTTCTTTCAGTGCTTTTTGCACTACTTGTTATTGGAGGTTCATTTGGCGGCGGCAATATGTTTCAGGCAAACCAGTCTTTTGCCCAAGTAAAAATGATGATACCTAGTATGGCTCCGTATGGAGCTTATTTCGGCATTATAATGGCAATTTTGGTGGGAATAGTTGTAATAGGGGGAATAAAAAGCATTGCCAAGGTTACCGACAAAATTGTTCCGTTTATGGCGGCACTCTACATTACTGCCGCTTTGGTAATAATTTTTATGGACTACACGAAGATTGACGATGTATTTGTCCTTATCTGGAACGGTGCCTTTAATCCCGAAGCAATTAAAGGCGGAATAATCGGTGTTATGATTGTAGGTTTTCAACGGGCAGCTTTCTCTAATGAAGCCGGTATAGGTTCCGCATCAATTGCACACTCTGCGGCAAAAACTCCTTATCCCGTAAGCGAAGGATTGGTTGCATTATTGGAACCGTTTATTGACACCGTAGTAATTTGTACAATGACCGCAATGGTTATCATAATTACCGGATACTACCAACCCGAAGTGGCAATGGGATTCAACGGATCTCAACTTACTTCAATGGCATTTCAAAGTGTTTTTTCGTGGTTCCCGTGGGTACTAATGCTTGCAATTTTCCTATTTGCTTTTTCCACAATGATTTCTTGGTCATATTACGGACTTAACGGATTTAGATTTTTGTTTGAAAAACCTTTAATGAAAATCTTTAAAAGCAAACGAGCAGTAAAAAACACATATTATATCTTTTTCTTGACTTTTATAGTCATCGGTTCAGCTTCCAATTTGGGTGCAGTAATGGATTTTTCGGATATGATGATATTTTCAATGGCATTCCCGAACATTTTGGGATTGTTAATATTGGCACCTGAAGTAAAACGTGATTTGAACGATTACCTAAAAAAATTGAAAAATGGAGAAATTAAAAAATACAAGTAAGCTAATACTACTTATATTATTCGGCATAAGTGCTTTTTACACAAAAAGTCAAACAGTTGTACCGGCAAACGAGGCAAAAAATTATTTGATCGACTTCTATATGCCGAAATTGGAACTTAGCATTGAGTTGGTTCTGGACAGACAAGAATTTATTCCGTCTGAATTTTCTGCAGATAAAACCAAAAAGTTTCTGCCTGTAAAACAAGGTAAGCACCACAAAACTTTTTACCAAATAAAAGATATTGTAACAACAAAAAATTGGATTGCCGACAAAGAAAGGCATTTTGCCATAATAAAAAGCAAACACGCAAATTTTTCATTTACACCGTATGGAACTTTAGCAGGAATAAATTGTGATAATTGCAATCAAACTTCTATACCTGAGCCACAAAAAAGAATAAGCCTGATAAAAGATCAAAACCTTACTTATAACAAATTTTTCATAAAAAAGAATTCCAAACCTTATACCGATACAACATATAAAATAATAAGACGAGATTCTACCGTCATAAAAAAACCTGTAATTATCAGGAAGACTAAACTCAAAAAAGAAAAAGACAAAATTTACGACCTTGTTCATTATTTAATAAAAACACGGAAAAGAAAATTCAGATTAATAAGCGGTTTGGATACCATTAATTATTATCCTGAAGCACTAAAAATAAAACTTAAGAACTTGGACAGCTTGGAAAACAAACTTTATAATCTTCTTGCAGGGTATGAAAAACACAGTGAACTAAAACTATACTTCGATATTGATTTAACCAAAAAATCAGACACAATTGCATTCATTAATCCATACCGTGGTTTGACCAATATAAACGGATTACCCGTAATCGTGAAGTTGGAAAACGATAATCCGGAAAACAAAAATAAAACATCCGGAAAAGGTATCCCATACATTTTGCCTAAAATGGTAAAATTAAGTATTTGGTACGGCAATAGTGAAATCTATAACGAAATTATACCTGTTCCACAGCTTGGAGAAGTTAAATTCATAAATGCCGGTGTAAAAACTCTTGAATATTACCCGTGGGGAGGGATAAAGTCGTTGCACACAAACGATTAAAAATCAAACATATAGACAACAAACACCAATATCTATGGTTTTATTTTTCAAAAAACTTTTAAAAAGCCTTTGCTGATACAATAAAACCTTGTAAAATTGTGCCATTGAATTTCAATCTTAAAATTCTCTTGAATTTTATCCTCAAACCCATAATCTATTATTAAAAATCCAAAAAACATTTGTGTTATGTATGATATTATTGAATTAAGATCAAAGAAGTTAGACGAATTAAAAGAAATTGCAAAAAGATTCAACATTACCGGAGTTGACAGCCTCAAGAAAGATGATTTAATCCACAAAATTATCGACCAACAAGCATTAAATCAAGCAATGGGAGGTGAAGACATCAGTGAAACCATCAAAGCCGAAGAAACAGCCGCTGCAACAGCTGCGTCAGATTTGGATTTTGACCTTGATGTAGCAACAAAAACACCTGACATCACTGACGAAACTGAAGATAAACTTGAACCTGAAACAAAAGAAGAACAAAAAACAACCAATAACAACGGAAAACAAAACAAAAGAAAACAATACAATAATAATAAAAAATACGAGTATCCATTTGAATCAGAAGGAATTATAAAAGGAGAAGGCGTATTGGAAATAATGAATGAAGGTTACGGTTTTATCCGATCTTCAGATTATCATTATTTGAGCAGTCCGGACGATATTTATGTGTCACAATCACAAATTAAACTTTTCGGTCTCAAAACAGGAGATTATGTTGAAGGTTCTATCAGACCACCAAAAGAAGGCGAAAAATATTTCCCGTTAATTAAGGTTGAAAAAATTAACGGACAACAGCCCGAACTTGTTCGTGACAGGATACCTTTTGAACACTTGACTCCTATTTTCCCGAACGAAAAGTTCAACATCACAGGAGGCGACAACCCTTCAATGTCCTTGAGAATTATAGATATGTTTTCACCTATAGGGAAAGGACAAAGAGGTCTTATTGTAGCCCAACCCAAAACAGGTAAAACAATATTGCTTCAAGAAATTGCCAATGCAATAGCAAAAAACCATCCTGAAGTTTACTTAATTGTATTGCTTATCGATGAAAGACCGGAAGAAGTAACCGAGATGAGCCGCAATGTAAACGGTGAAGTTATTGCATCAACCTTTGATGAACCTGCAGACAGACACGTAAGAGTGGCAAATATTGTATTGGAAAGAGCAAAGAGAATGGTTGAAAGCGGCCACGATGTTGTTATTTTATTAGACTCAATCACAAGATTGGCAAGAGCATACAATACAATAGCTCCCGTATCAGGTAGAGTTCTTACAGGAGGTGTCGATGCTCAAGCTTTGCACAAACCGAAACAATTCTTCGGTGCTGCAAGAAATATCGAAAATGGCGGTTCGCTTACAATTATTGCCACAGCACTAACAGAAACAGGTTCAAAGATGGACGATGTTATCTTTGAAGAATTCAAGGGAACAGGCAATATGGAATTGCAACTCGACCGCAAGTTGGCAAACAAGAGAATATTCCCTGCAGTAGATATAAATGCTTCAAGTACCAGAAGAGAAGACCTGTTGATAGACGAAAAAATGTTGAACAGGATTTGGATATTGAGACAATATCTGGCTGATATGACATCGGAAGAAGCTATAAAATTCCTGCTTGACAGAATGAAAGACACTAAAACAAACGAAGAATTTTTAATTTCAATGAGCAAAGCTCTCTAAAACACAAATAAAAAATGGCCAAATCAAATTCATCCGTAAACGAAAATTTAATTAACATCATCGGTTCCGAAACCGATATCACAGGTCAAATAGTAACAAAAGGCGACATCAGAATAGACGGCAAACTTAAAGGAAGTCTAAAAGCCGAAGGACGTGTGGTTATCGGTGAAACAGGAGAAATTGATGGTGAAATTGAATGCGGAAACATAGAAGTTTACGGTAAAATATTCGGTAAAGTTGCCGTAAAAGAACTTACTATGCTAAAATCCTCCGCAAAAATAGAGGCCGACATTACCACAAAGAAGCTCGGAGTAGAACCCGGAGCAATTTTTACGGGGCACTGCGATATGAGCGGACAATCTAAAGCTAATGCCGGAGAATCAAAACAAGCAAAAGCAGAAGCTTAACGACTTTGCAAAATATTCATCAATAGCCTTCCAGATGATGATAACGATTGTGTTATTCTCACTGGGAGGCTATAAACTTGATGAATGGTTGGAAACAAAATTCCCATACTTCACATTAATATTAAGCCTTATCGGAGTATTTGCAGGAATTTATTATGCTATAAAAGACTTCGTCAAATTTACCGAGAAAAAGAAAAACAATGAACAAAAAAAATAACGGCAGCGGTCAATTAAGAAAACATTTTGTAACACTTACAATAACAACAATAGCAACTTTGGCGATTGCAATACTCCTTTTTTCTATGCAGCCATCGTGGTATTTCAAAAGTTTTCCTGCATTATTTTTAGTAGTATCGGGCACTTTTTATTTCGTAGATTATTTGTTTATAAATAATGTTGCGGAAAAAGGCAAAGATTTTATTTTTCAGCACAAACTCACAACAACAATTAAATTTTTTGTGTTACTTTTCTCCCTTGTAATTTTTATAATTATTGACAAATCACACGCATTAAATATTGCAATTTCATTTGTAGCACTATTTTTCATTTATTTGACAATACAGACAATAAGTTTTTTAAAAATTTTTAAAAATAAATAACATAGGTTTAACTATTTATTATTTAATTTGCAGCCGATTTCAATGAAGACGAATATGATAAGAAAAACGCTAATACTCTTTCTGATAACGGTATTTTCAGGTGTGATGTTGTGGGCAACTCCTGAAAATAATGCAACAGCAGACCAAACCGAAATAGAAAAGGAAGAAGAGGCTATAGAAAAAGAAGAAGGTTTTAATCCGGGCGAAGTAATAATTGACCACGTAATAGATTCATACGAATGGCATATTGCCACTATAGGTCATACACACATATCCATTCCCTTGCCCGTAATTCTTTACAGCGAACATTCGGGGCTTCATATTTTTTGTTCTTCAAAACTTCATCACGGCGAAGGAAAATATAAAAACTTTGAAATAGCCAAAAGCGGCATATACAAAACCAAAATAGTTGAAGTTTTGCCTGACGGGTCAATTTACAGACCTTGGGATTTCTCCATCACAAAAACCGTTTTTGCAGCATTTATATCTATGCTTTTAATGCTGTGGATATTCCTTTCGGCAGCAAAAAAATATAAAAACAATGCACTCTCTCCACCTAAAGGTATTCAATCTTGGATAGAGCCTATTATTATTTTCGTAAGAGATGATATTGCCAAATCTTCTATCGGTGAAAAGAAATACGAAAAATTTGTTCCGTTTCTTCTCACCGTTTTTCTTTTTATATGGATAAATAATATGATGGGGTTAATTCCTATTTTTCCCGGCGGTGCAAATGTTACCGGGAATATGACAGTTACAGGAACATTGGCTTTGTTTACATTTCTTATTACCACTTTCAACGGGAATAAACATTATTGGAAAGAAATATTTAATCCCGAAGTACCTTGGTGGCTTAAATTCCCGATACCTCTTATGCCACTTATTGAATTTATGGGAATATTTATTAAGCCATTTGTTCTTATGGTCCGACTTTTTGCCAACATATCTGCAGGACATATAGTAGCATTGGGATTTTATGTGTTGATATTTGTATTCGGACATATGAATGTTGCAGCCGGATACGGGGTGTCAGTAGTTTCAATAGCATTCACCGTATTTTTGGCATTGTTGGAATTATTGGTGGCATTTATACAAGCTTATGTGTTCACATTGTTGTCTGCACTTTATTTTGGTATGGCAACAGCAGAACACCATTGATAACATAAATTTGTTTAACTAAAAAAAGAAAGAAGATGATTACATTAAGCATTATTTTGCAAGCAGTAGCAGGCGCAGGCCTTGCTAAAGCAGGCGCAGGATTAGGAGCAGGAATAGCAGCTATCGGTGCCGGTATAGGTATCGGTAGAATCGGGGGTAGTGCAATGGACGGTATTGCAAGACAACCCGAAGCTATGGCAGACATCAGGTCAAATATGATCGTTTCTGCAGCTCTTATCGAAGGTGTTGCATTCTTTGCAATCGTGATTTGTTTGTTGATTTTGTTCATCTAATTAACAAACCTGAAGGCTTGCTTGCTGCGGTTGGCAGTAAGCAGCTTTCTTTCAAAAGAAAATCAAATTAAAAATTACAATATATGGAACTAGTTAAGCCGGAATTTGGGTTACTGTTTTGGATGTTGGTGTCGTTCACCATTCTATTGATAATACTCAAAAAATTTGCTTGGAAGCCTATACTCAACTCTTTGAAAGAAAGAGAAGAATCTATTGCAAAAGCATTAAAGGCTGCCGATGAAGCAAAAAAAGAAGTTGCAAACATAAAAAGTGAAAACGAAAAAATCTTAAAAGAAGCATTGCTTGAAAGGGATAAAATCCTGAAAGAAGCACACGACACCAAAAATAAAATTATTGAAGAAGCCAAAGCACAAGCAAAAGAAGAGGCTTCAAATATACTTCAACAAGCCCGTGAAGAAATAGATCACGAAAGACAAAAAATGCTTGTTGAAATGAAAAATATTGTAGTGGATGTTTCAGTATCCATTGCAGAAAAAGTTCTTAACAAGCAGTTGGAAGATAAAGCAACTCAAGAGCAATATATTTCCGACTTGTTCGACAAAGAAATAAAGCTAAACTAAAGCTGTTATGAATTTAAGCAAGATAGGAGTAAGATACGCCAAAGCTTTGTTGGAACTGGCATCCGATAAAAATAAACTTGATGTTATTTATCAAGACTTGAAGAATGTAGAACAAGTGATGGATGACAAAAGCATTTCATTATACGAAGTGCTGAACAACCCCATCCTAAAACCCTCGTTCAAAGCACATTTGATAGAAGAAATTTTCAAGACCAATGTTGACGAACTTACTTTAAAGTTTCTACTTTTAGTAATCAAGAAGGGAAGGGAAAGTTTTTTTGATGCCATTTTCCGCAATTTCTACAAGCAATACAATGAATTGAACAAGATTAGGGAAATTAACATTATTACAGCTATTGAACCAGACAAGAATATTGTAGAAAAAATCAAAGCACTGGCTCATAAAATCGTGCCTGAAGATTATAAAATCAAAATTAACACTGAACAGTACAAGGAAATCATTGGTGGTTTTGTTCTGGAAGTGGAAGATTTCGAATTTGATGCAACCGTAAAAAATAAATTGCAAACAATAAAAAACGAATTGTTAAATACATCATACAAAATTAAATTGTAAAACTATGGGGAATATTAAACCATCCGAAGTATCAGATATATTGAAAAAAGAACTTGAAGGCGTTGACCTTAAAGCCGAATTTAAAGAAATCGGAAAAGTTCTTGAAGTAGGAGACGGTATTGCACGTGTTTACGGACTGTCTGAGGTGCAAGCCAACGAAATGGTAAGATTCGAAGACGGTACAATGGGTATTGTGCTAAACCTCGAAGAAGACAATGTCGGCGTTGTGCTTCTCGGTAACGGCATAAACATCAGCGAAGGCGATACTGTTTACAGAACAAAAAGAATTGCTTCAATACAAGTAGGCGAATCGCTTTTGGGTCGCGTTATCAATACATTGGGCGAACCACTGGACGGAAAAGGTCCTATCGAAGGAGAAATGGTTGAAATGCCTCTCGAAAGGAAAGCTCCCGGTGTAATTTACCGCCAACCGGTAAAAGAACCTCTGCAAACAGGTATTAAGGCTATCGACGCTATGATACCTATCGGTAGGGGACAACGTGAGCTTATTATCGGCGACCGTCAAACAGGTAAAACCGCAATCGTCCTCGATACAATCATAAACCAAAGAGAAAATTACGAAAAAGGAGAACCCGTTTATTGTATTTATGTAGCTATAGGTCAAAAAGGTTCTTCTGTGGCAAACATTGCCAAAACTTTGGAAAAATACGGTGCAATGGACTACACCGTAATAGTTGCGGCTAATGCTTCCGATCCTGCTGCTATGCAGTTTTATGCACCATTTGCCGGTGCTGCTATCGGTGAATACTTCAGGGATACGGGAAGACACGCTCTTGTAATTTACGATGACTTGTCAAAACAAGCTGTAGCATACCGTGAAGTATCGCTCTTGCTTAGAAGACCTCCCGGTCGTGAAGCATATCCGGGTGATATATTCTACTTGCACTCAAGATTGCTCGAAAGGGCTGCTAAAATAATTGAAGCAGATGAAGTGGCAAGACAAATGAATAACTTGCCAGAACAAATTAAAGATAAAGTAAAAGGCGGTGGTTCCCTTACAGCACTTCCAATCATCGAAACCAAAGCCGGTGATGTTAGTGCATATATTCCAACCAATGTGATTTCTATTACCGACGGACAGATATTCCTTGAATCCAACTTGTTCAACGCCGGAGTACGTCCAGCTATCAACGTAGGTATATCAGTATCCCGCGTAGGTGGTAACGCTCAAATCAAGGCAATGAAAAAGGTTGCGGGTACATTGAAACTCGACCAAGCACAATACCGCGAATTGGAAGCTTTTGCAAAATTCGGTTCTGATTTGGACGAAACGACAAAAGCAGTTATTGAAAAAGGTGCAAGAAACGTTGAAATTCTGAAACAACCTCAATACAAACCTGTACCGGTAGAAAAGCAAATTGCTATCATTTTTGCAGGTACACGCGGATTGTTGTTAGACATTCCGGTTAATAAAGTTCAAGAATTTGAACAAGAATATCTTGAATATCTTGAAAATAATAACCAAGATATATTGGAAACACTAAAAAAAGGTGTTATCAACGAGGAAATAGAAACCAAATTGACAGAAATAGTTAAGAAATTGGCAGTTAAATATAAAAATTAGTAGATGGCAACTGCAAAAGAAATAAAACAACGGATAGTTTCAATAAAAACAACAATGCAGATTACCAGCGCAATGAAGCTGGTGTCTGCTGCAAAACTTCGCAAAGCACAAAATGCAATTTGGCAAATAAGACCTTATGCCGATAAGTTGCAAGAAGTTTTGCAAAATGTTTCTTCAGGTTTGAGCGAAACCGACGGTAATCCGTATTCTATACAAAGGGAAGTAAAAAAAGTATTGCTCGTTGTAATCAGTTCAAACAAAGGACTTTGCGGTGCATTCAACAACAATGTTGCAAAAAAAACAATGGAATTGATAGACAACGAGTACAAAGGATATGATATAGACATTATTACCGTTGGTAAAAAAGCAGGTGAAGTATTAAAACATAAAGGTTACGGCGACCTTGTAAAAGAAAATTACGACAGTATTCTTTCTAAAAAACACATTCAATACAACGATGTTGCCGAAATAGCTCAAACCATAATGAATTATTTTGCCGAAGGTAAGTATGATTTGGTTCAAATAGTTTATAATAAATTCAAAAATGCTGCTGTTCAAATTCTCACGGTAGAACAATTCCTGCCGGTGAAAATAGAACAGGAAAAAACAAATGCAGATTACATTTTTGAGCCGAGTATGGAATATATCGTAAACCACATCATACCAAAGGCACTGAAAATACAGTTTCACAAGTGTGTTTTGGACTCTTTGGCAGCAGAACACGGTGCACGTATGACGGCTATGCACAAGGCTACCGACAATGCAAAAGAATTGGTTAAAGAATACACATTACAATATAACAAAGCAAGACAAGCAAGTATTACAAATCAAATTCTTGAAATTTCTTCGGGTGCAGAAGCTCTTAAAAATAAAAATTAGTTAAATTTGCATCCGCTTAAAGACCGAGTAGCTCAGCTGGTAGAGCAACAGACTCTTAATCTGTGGGTCCAGGGTTCGATTCCCTGCTCGGTCACTACAAAAAAAGCTGTCTGGGAAAGGCAGCTTTTTTTGTTCGTGTCATTCTAAATTTTATGATTTTAGGAAATTGAGAGTAGCCACACACAGCCACATTTCGCGAGAAAACGTGCAAGCTGCATTAATCTCAAACTTTCCACGTCATATCAACTACCTCAACACAAAATTCTGCCCCAAATAAACTCTTCTTACTTGTTCGTCATTTGCCAAATCTTCGGCAGAGCCGGACTTAAGTATGTTGCCTTCGTGCAACAAATATGCCCTGTCGGTAATGGAAAGTGTTTCGTGAACATTGTGGTCGGTTATAAGAATACCGATGTTCCTGTCTTTGAGATGGGCTACAATTCCTTGAATATCTTCCACAGCAATAGGATCAACGCCCGCAAACGGTTCGTCCAACAAAATAAACTTAGGTTTTACAGCCAATGCACGGGCAATTTCCGTCCTTCTTCTCTCTCCTCCACTCAATTGGTAACCTTTATTTTTACGCACCTTTTCCAAACGGAACTCTGCAATAAGAGATTCCAAAATTTCTTTTTGTTCTTGTTTACTGAATTTAGTCATTTCAAGCACTGCACGGATATTATCTTCGACTGTAAGTTTCCTGAAAACAGAGGCTTCTTGCGGCAAGTATCCTATTCCAAGCTGGGCACGTTTATACATTGGTAAGTTTGTTATTTCTTTTTCATCAAGAAAGATTTTGCCTTCGTTTGCCTTAATGAATCCTACAATCATATAAAAAGTTGTGGTCTTCCCTGCACCGTTCGGACCAAGTAATCCTACAATCTCACCTTGATTTACCTCAAGGGAAACATGATTTACAACAGTTCGTTTTTTATATTTTTTTACCAGACTTTCAGCTCTTAATTTCATAATTTGTCTTTTATTCTTTGGTATTTGAAATCTATGGAGATTCCGAAACAAGTTCAGAATGACATCTTCGGAATGACATATTACAAAAAATTAATAGCTACTAAATTCATCATTCCTTGTTCGTTATTCATTATTCATCTTATTTTATTCCTTCTTTCAATATATCGTGCAAATGTATCATTCCCACATAAATATCATCATCGTCAACCACTATCAATTGCGTAATGCTGTATGTTTCCATTATCTGCAATGCCGCACTTGCCAAAAGTTTCCTGTTTATCTTTTTGGGATTGGAAGTCATAATGTCCGCAGCTACCGTATCTGCAGAAAAGGTATTTTTTTCAAGCATCCTTCTGATATCACCGTCGGTAATAATTCCCAAGACTTTTTTCCCTGTCTCGTCAACAATTGCAGTAGCGCCCATTCTTTTTCCCGATATTTCCAAAATCACATCTTTTATGGGAGTGTTTTCAAAAACCTTTGGCGGATTGGTGTTCATTAATGTTTCCACTTTATAGAGCAACTTTTTTCCTAACGCCCCACCGGGATGAAACCGTGCAAAATCCTCACTCGTAAAGCCTTTTAGTTCTATTAATGAAGCAGCAATGGCATCACCCATTACCAATTGTGCCGTTGTGCTTGATGTGGGAGCAAGATTATTCGGACAAGCTTCTTTTTCCACAGGAGTGTAAATCACATAATCTGAATTTACAGCCAAAAACGAATTTCTATCCCCGACAATGGCAATGATTACATTTCCCATATCCTTTACTATGGTAACCAAACTCTTTATCTCCGGAGTATTCCCGCTTTTGGAAATAAAAATAACTACATCCGACGGCTGCATAATACCCAAATCACCATGAATGGCTTCCGCTGCGTGCATAAAAATTGCAGGGGTGCCTGTAGAATTAAGTGTTGCCACAATTTTTTTGCCTATAATGGCACTTTTCCCAATACCGGTTATAATAACCCTACCGTCTGATTTATAAATTTCGTAAACTGCATTTGCAAAATCTTCATTAATTTCATCCAGCAGATTTTCAATGGTTTCTTTTTCTAACAGCACAGTAGTTTTAGCAGTATTTAAGATTTTAGTTATTTTTTCGTTTTTTGCCATTGCCAATTCAAAAAGTTTATAATTTTGCTTCCCCTTTTTCAAAAAGGAAGTATTTATTGGCAAAGTTACTCTTTTTTTAAGGTAATTTTTTCACATTTTACCAAAAATATTTTTCCGAAAGGTGATAAATATTCCTTTCGAATAAAAAAATCGTTAAATTTGTTTTACTAAAACATAAAAAAATGACCAAAGCAAGAGAAGTTGATTTACAAAAGTATCTGAAGGAATTTTTTGGATTTACATCATTTAAAGGACAACAAGAAGCTATAATTAAAAACCTGCTGGAAGGTAAAGACACATTCGTATTAATGCCTACCGGAGGAGGCAAATCATTATGCTACCAGCTACCTGCTCTAATTTCCGAAGGCACGGCTATCGTAATTTCTCCGTTGATAGCACTTATGAAAAATCAAGTTGATTTGATGCGTGGTTTTTCTCCCGAAAACGGTATTGCACACTTTATAAATTCTTCGCTAAAAAAATCGGAAATAAACCAAGTAAAGCAAGATGTACTGGACGGCAAAACAAAATTGCTGTACCTTGCACCCGAATCACTGAATAAAACAGAAAATATTGAGTTTCTGAAAGATGTAAACATATCGTTTTATGCCGTGGACGAAGCACACTGTATTTCGGAATGGGGTCACGACTTCAGACCGGAATACAGACGCATAAGACCGATGATAGAGAGCATAAAAGTTGCTCCTATCATTGCACTTACCGCAACAGCTACTCCTAAAGTTCAGCACGATATACTGAAAAACCTCGGAATAGAAAATGCTACAATTTTCAAAGATTCTTTCAACCGCCCGAATCTTTATTACGAAGTAAGGTTGAAAAACAATCCCGAAAAACAAATAATAAAATTCATACGCGAAAACGAAGGCAAATCCGGCATTATCTACTGTATGAGCCGTAAAAAAGTGGAAGAACTTGCCCAAAAACTCCAAGTAAACGGCATAAAAGCTGTTCCTTACCACGCCGGTATGGATGCAAAAACAAGGAACAAGCACCAAGATATGTTCCTTATGGAAGAAGTGGATGTAATTGTGGCAACTATTGCTTTCGGAATGGGTATTGATAAACCGGACATCCGCTATGTCATCCACTACGATATGCCGAGAAGCCTTGAAGGTTATTACCAAGAAACGGGAAGGGCAGGTCGCGACGGCGGCGAAGGTAAATGTATTGCTTTCTACAAATACGACGACATAACCAAACTCGAAAAGTTTTTGCAAGGTAAGTCCGCATCGGAACAAGAAATCGGTAAACAGCTCATCTCTGAAGTAATAGCTTATGCCGAATCTGCAGTTTGCCGAAGAAAACAGCTGTTACATTATTTCGGAGAAGAATACGATGCCGAAAATTGCGGCAATTGTGACAACTGCTTGCATCCGAAGAAAAAATTCGAAGGCAAGGAATATGCACACTTGGTATTGAGAACCGTTGATGCGGTAAAAGAAAAATTCAAAGCCGAATATATTGCAAAGATTCTTGTAGGAGAACTCACAAACACAATAAAACAATACAAGCACCACCAACTTGAAATGTTTGGTGAAGGCAAAGAAGAAGGTGAAAAATTTTGGGTGGATATAATAAGGCAATGCCTTATTCACAAACTCCTTGAAAAAGAAATAGTTAACTACGGTATCCTTAAAATTACGGAAGAAGGACGTAAATTCCTGAAAAAGCCTTATTCAATTACATTCTACGAATTTCACGATTATGACGAATACGAAGAAGAAGCCGTAGAAGTTAAAGGCGGAACGGCAGCAGTTGACGATGTTCTGTATAATATGCTGAAAGACTTGCGTAAAGAAGTTGCCAGAGAACACGGCGTTCCTCCATACATTATTTTCCAAGATATATCGCTTGAAGATATGTCTATTCATTATCCTATCACAATACAGGAGCTGGAACAAATGACAGGTGTGGGCAAAGGCAAAGCCGAAAAATACGGTAAAAAATTCGTAGAAATTATCAAAAAATATGTGGATGAAAACGAAATAGAACGCCCGCAAGACCTTATTATCAAGTCTTCCGTTCAAAAATCAGCCAAGAAGGTTAACATAATAAAAGGAATCGACCGTAAAATACCGTTGGAAGAAATTGCAGAAGGACTTGGCATTGATTTTTATGAAATGTTGGACGAACTTGAAAGCATTGTACTGTCGGGAACCAAAATTAACCTTGATTATTACATAGACGATGTGATTGAAGAAGAAAAGCAAGAAGAACTAATTGCATTCTTCCAAGAATTTGAAGGCGGCGGAGATTTGGATGAAGTACTCGACGAAGCATTTGAAGAGTTTGGCGATGATTATTTTACCGAAGAAGAAATTAGGTTGATGAGAATTAAATTTATAGCCGATTACGCAAATTAAAATTATCAATATGAAAATTATACCGGTATCACACGGCACATTTAAAGTGGACGGCGGTGCAATGTTCGGACCCGTACCCAAAAGTATGTGGAGCAAAAAATATCCCGCCGACGAAAACAATTTATGCACGCTCACAATGCGTTCATTGATAATTGAAACTGATGATAAATTGATTTTGATTGATACCGGAATAGGCAATAAACACGACTCAAAATACCTTTCATACATTTATCCGGAACTTGTTCCAATGGACGAAGTAATAGGCAAGCACGGTTACAAAGCCGAAGACTTTACCGACATAATCCTTACCCACTTGCATTATGACCACGCTGGCGGAGCAACATACAAAAACGAAAACGGAGAAATAAAACCATATTTCCCCAATGCTACATATTGGCTGAGTCTGAAACAATGGGAACTGATGCAAAATCCCAATCCGAGGGAAAAATCCGCACTGTTCCCCGAAGATATTTTGCCTGTAAAAGAAAGCGGTCAACTGAAACTTATAAAAGGCAAATATGATTTGTATCCGGGTATTACACTATTGCTATCCAACGGACATACATCGGGAATGATTGTACCGATAATTCAAAACGGCGAAAAAGTGATTGTATTCGCTGCCGACTTGATACCAACTCTGCACAACTTGCATTTGCCGTGGGTTTCGGCTTACGATAATATGCCGCTTGTGCTTATGGAAGAAAAAAGGTTGTTCCTTCAAGAAGCGGCAAAAAGCGGTTACATCATTGCATTCGAGCACGACCTCTACAATGCCTTTGCAACAGTATCTTATGACGAGAAAAAAGACAAATTTATGCCAAAAGAAATCTTAAACGAAAACGAAATCTAAACGGTATGCTGGCAAAAGACCTTATTTCGGATATTATCTCTCCTCTGCACACTTCCGACACGGCACAAAAAGCTCTCAGTTGGATGGAAATTTACAAAGTATCACACTTACCTATTGTTAACGATAAAAAATTTCTGGGGTTAATCTCTGAATCTGATATTTACGACCTCAACGAACCCGAATTGCCACTTGGTGCACACAAATTAAATCTTTTCAGCCCGTTTGTGTATGAAGACGATCACATTTTCACGGTAATATCTCTTGTTGCGAATCTTAAGCTCACTCTTATTCCCGTTTTGGACAGGGAAGACAATTATGTAGGCAGTATTTCACTGCAAGACATTATCAAATATTTTTCAAAACTGATTTCTTCAGACAATCCGGGTGCAATAATAGTTCTTGAAGTTAGCGTTCACGATTACCAACTCTCTCAAATTGCCCAAATAGTGGAAAGCAACAATGCAAAAATCCTAACACTATACATTGACAACAATCCCGATTCTTCGAAAATGAATGTTATCATCAAAGTGAATGTTACAGAAATAACATCTATTATCCGCACTTTTGAAAGATACGACTACACGATAAAAGCTACTTTCTCGGAAGAAACCGAACTAAACGAGCTTTACAAAAACCGTTACGAACTCTTTATGCGACTTTTGAATTTGTAATTACAACCGCAGAATACCGACAGCCCGACTACAAAAAACGGAAGCAAAGGTGCCCTATACCTGACAAGCGCTCCAAGTACCGGCACGGTATAACCTATTATCAAAAAAACAGTGAAAGCATAAACCAAAGCAAACATTGCAATGTTCAGCAATTTTTTGTCTTCAACCTTCTTGAATTTAACAATCACAAACAACACATACAGCAACAATAAGACATTTTCAAAAATATTCGGCAGCACTATTACCGAAGTATAATCGAAAACAAAAGGTCGGAAAAACGAATTAAAAACGGCTTCGGGAAGCATCTTTACAAAATTCATCAAATCATTATTCAACTCAGGCATTTCAATCAAACTGCCGGCACCGTTTACCTTTGCCATTACAATAAAATCGTGCTGCTTTTGCGATAACTTAAGTAACAAATCATACTTACTGCCTGCAAAATGCAATCCTAAAACAAGCACAGCTGCCACCAAATAAACAATGCCGTAAGATTTTGCCACACCGTATTTTTTGGCAAGCGAAAAAGCAATAAGTGCGGGAAAAACAGGCAAAGCGATATATATTTTTGTGAATGCAAGCAAAATCAAAAACAAGCCCGACCACAAATATTTTTTCTTGTCAAAAAAATACAATCCGAATCCAAGCGAAAACACAACCAACATCTCTTTTAGAAGTGCCGAAGTCCAAAACACAACCGACGGTATCAAAAACAGTGCAACAAGCAAAACGACCTTATAACTGTCACCCAAATAACGGTAAAAAAACAGGAAAACGGCAATCCAACCCAAGTATGACAGAAATGCCGCAAGCAACGAAAGTGCATAAATATTTTTACCCGTGATAAACATTGCCAGCGTAATAAACCTGATTATCGTGCGGTTTTCGTTGTACAATCCGTAATTGAACCTTTTGTACCAAAACTCTGTGCGGTCGTGCATTATGCGGCTTACTTCTTCATCTTCCTTCCCTCCCATCACTTTGAAAAACAAAGCGGTATTACCGTGTTTTGCCATATCGTAAATTGCGGCTGCGTCTTCATAATACTTCCACAAGTCGCTTTTCAGCCTGCGGTTGTCGGAATAATAATATGTGTAAATGTAAAAAAACGCCACTCCTGCAGCAATTTTAATTAAAAACAGCAAGTAGCGGACAGCAAAACCAAAAGGCAATTTCTTAATGAAACTCCATTTCCAAATAAGAAGCGAAAACAATATGAAAAGCAGAATTACCGTAATCATTGGTTACAACCCGAAACAAGTTTAACTATCACCTTGGGATAATAAACATATTCCAAATCGTGCACTTTGGAAGCAATATCTTCGATGGTGTCTTGCGCAGAGATTTTTACTTTTTTCTGCAAAATAATGTCACCGTTGTCAAACTTCTCGTCAACATAATGAATCGTGATTCCCGTTTCGGTTTCGCCGTTTTCTTTTACAGCTTTGTGAACATTATCGCCATACATTCCCTTGCCTCCGTATTTTGGCAACAAAGCGGGATGAATATTGATTATTTTCTTGTTAAACGCCTCAACAATGTCTTTTGGCACAAGCCACAAAAAACCTGCAAGCACAATCAAATCAGGGTTTTCCCGTTTCAAAAATTCCAACACCTTGCCATTCTCATACAAATCCTTACGATCAAACAAAAAAACAGGTATGCCCAAGCTTTCA
>JALWKH010000179.1:0-864 GCA_026996635.1 Bacteroidales bacterium
CCTTTTCGTCAAATTTCGGCTTAAGAAACTTCGGGATAAAAATGTGCCTGTTGTTCATTATCAATCCGAAAATAAGGATAATGATAAGCGACGACAAGTGAAACACCTTACCGACCGCATAAAACAGAATAAGTATGGAAATAAGAAGGAAAAGTTTGATGTGGGTATTGATCTTCTGTGACAAATAAAGCAATATGTATGAAAAAATGACCGAAAGCACAAGTGTAATGGCAAACCCTACCGACACTTCAACTGCAAATGAAGAAACCGTATCGTGTTCGGGAAACATTAGCAGCGAATAAAAAGCAATAATCCCCAGAATATCTGAAAATGTGCTCTCGTATATCAAAAATTCTTTTTTCTCTTCAGGCAGTCCGCCTATGCTTGGAATCACGATAGCCGAGCTGATAATGGAAATCGGTATGGCATACAATGCAGCGGTAAAAAAGTCCATCACAAAAAACAAGCGGTAAATTTCCGCAATTACATAAATATTTACAGCTATTGACAACAATGCAACCGTAAACGCCTTGAAAATTACCTTGCCTTTATCCTTGGACAACTCCAAATCCAAAGCCGACTCCAACACAATCATTATCAACCCGATTATACCGAGAATTTCAAGTGGAGGAAACCAATTTATCTCATCAAGACCGGCTATGGCAAGCCCGCCTTTTATAAGCAATCCCAATGTAATAAGTAAAAGCACCGAAGGGATATTCGTCTTTCTGGAAACAATATTGAACAAATATGAAATTATGACTATTATCGATGCCGAAATAATTAAATAATATGAGTTTATCTGTTCCATCAGTAATTTTTTAGTTTTAGCAAAGATAAAAATAAAATATTTACAATGCAATT
>JALWKH010000179.1:874-4742 GCA_026996635.1 Bacteroidales bacterium
ACTGCTTACAAAATATAGGCTACCGAAAAAATTACTTTCTTTGCAAAAAATTTAAGAATGAACATACCCAAAATAATAATTGCAATAGACGGTTACTCGTCATCGGGAAAAAGTACTTTGGCAAAAGACCTCGCCGCAAAATTAGGTTTCAAATACATTGATACCGGAGCAATGTACAGGGCGGTTACACTTTTTGCCAAGCAAAACGGAATTATTAACGATAAAGGAGAAATAGACGAAGAAAAACATAAGGAGAAACTGCCCGGAATAGACCTGAATTTCAAGAATGTAAACGACAAAAACCACATCTTACTGAACGGAAAAGATGTGGAAGATGAAATCCGTTCGCTTGAAATATCCGAACTGACCTCAAAAGTCAGCAAATTGCCTTTTGTCCGTGAATTTCTTGTGGCAAAACAGCGTGAAATCGGCAAAGACAAAGGCATTGTAATGGACGGCAGGGACATAGGAAGTGTGGTCTTCCCAGATGCAGAAGTCAAATTTTTTGTTACAGCCTCTCCCGAAGTAAGGGCAAAACGCCGCTACGAAGAGCTAAAAGCAAAAGGGATGAAAGCTGATTATGACTCTGTGCTCAATAGCCTGCTCGAAAGGGATAAACAAGACACTACCCGCAAAACTTCCCCGCTTGTAAAAACAGATGACGCCATTGTAATTGATAATTCAAATTTGAGCAGGGAAGAACAACTTGAACTTGCCTTGAAATACATTAATGAACGACTTAAAAACCTTGACAATGCAAAAAATTAAAAATATTACCGTTTTTTGTGCATCAAGCACCAATCTGTCTGCCACATACCACAAGATAGCGGAAGAAGTTGGCGATTTTATGGCAAAAGAAGGTTTCAACCTTGTGTTCGGCGGAGCTAATGTAGGGCTTATGAAAACTATTGCCCGCAAAGTTTACAATGCAGGAAATAAAGTTTACGGCATAATACCAGGTTTTTTCGTCAATCGCGGGCTGGCTTCGGAATGTTCTACCGAAATCACCGTAACAAAAGATATGTTTGAACGGAAAAAACTCCTCATTGACAAAGGAGACGCTTTTATTGCACTTCCCGGTGGTTTCGGCACCCTAGACGAACTCATCGAAGTCATTACCCTTAACCAAATCGGACAAATAAACAAGCCCGTTATTATTTACGACCCAATCGGTTTTTATGACGACTTACTGTCGTTTTTCGAAAAAATGAAGCAAGAAAAATTTACCGACAGCTCTCATCACACATACCATGTTGCAAAATCACCCGAAGATTTGAAAAAAATACTCAAAAACTAACACTATGCCACAAAAGATTTTACTCGGAATGAGTGGCGGAGTGGACAGTTCCGTTACTGCAATCCTCCTCAAAGAAAAAGGTTACGAAGTTTACGGCGTTACAATGAAACTGTGGGATTTTACCCGCCCCGGCAAATTGCTGAACGAAGCCGAGATAGAAAAAACAAAAAAACTTGCCGCACATTACGACATACCGCTGAAAATAGTGGATGTAAAAGAACAATTCAAGCAAAAAGTGGTTGACTATTTCGTAGAAGGCTACTTGCACGGCTACACGCCCAATCCTTGCATTATGTGCAATCCCACGATAAAATGGGGCGAGTTGTGGCTGGCTTTCAACGGAGAATTTGATAAGTTTGCCACAGGACACTATGCACAAATAAAAAATCAAGACGGCAGATTTTTTATTTCCGAAGCGGTGGATAAACTCAAAGACCAATCATACTTTTTGTGGCAACTGTCTCAAGACCAGATAAGCACAACATTCTTCCCACTCGGACAAATGACCAAAAAAGAAATAAAAGCCAAAGCCGAAGCAGAAGGTTTTGTTTCACTCTCCAAGCAGAAAGAAAGTCAGGAAGTTTGCTTTTTGGCAGGCACGGATTACCGCAACTTTATCAAAATCTTTGTACCGGAAACGGACAATGAAACCAAAGGCGATTTCGTTTGGCTGAAAACAGGAAAAAAGGTAGGCACACACAACGGATATTTCAATTACACCATAGGGCAACGCAGGGGCCTGAACATAGCACTGGGCAGACCCGTGTATGTGGTAAAAATTGATGCCGAAAACAATATTGTTTACCTCGGAGACGAAGAAGACCTTATGTCCAAAGTAATGTTTGTGAAAAACATCAACCTGCAAAAATACCCCGAAATAAAAAACGGAAAAGAAGCCAAAACCAAAATCCGCTACCGCAGTCCCGGATTCAATTCAAAACTTTATAAGGAAAGTGAAGAAGTGATAAGAGTAGAATTTGATACTCCCGTAAGAGCCGTCACCCCCGGACAAAGTGCAGTTTTTTATGAAGGAGAAGACATAATAGGCGGCGGGATAATTATGTAAATGATACTTGTTATTAGATAATTGGAATCACACCGCCACAGCAACCTAACCCATTGCGTATCAATCAAATAGTTCATATCTTTGTGCAATAAAAAAACCCCCAAAGCGGCATTTAGCCACAAAATTGGGGTTTTACTCTTAACACACATTGGCATGAAGATACAAAGAATAACTAAATTCAGCAGTGAAAGTCTATTTCGGAATAGTGTTTATATGACAAAAATAGCAAAATTCCGGGAATTTTAATTTACCCTTTTAGCAAAAATTTTCGGAATTTTTGCGATGCCTAAACTCCGCAATACGAACTCAACCTAGTTTCAATATGAGCTATACACATTGTTGTCTGCAGTTATTCTTTATTTTCACTTGTGCCTAAAAAGCCGAAAAAAGATTTTTCACTACGCACCGTACAACCAAAAAGAACTCCGCCGTGTTTTTTGTTTTTTCTCACCATGGCTAAACTTCGCTAAAAGTTGTCAAATATGCTAAAAGTACTTATGCTTGCAATCTGGTTTTTTGTTTTCTCATAACGGCTAAAAAATGTGAAAAGTAAGTTTAAGGATAAAAAACTCAATCACCTGAAAATAGCCTCAACCGAATACTAATTTAATTGCTGCCAACGACAAGGCTATTCGGTGTGCGGGTATTTCACAACGCACAACCTTTTCACCACGCAAAATAATAAAATTTCTGCAATTTGCTATCAGAACTACTTTCACACTCGCATAACACATAGCCATTGTTGTGGCAAGTATTTTTTATTTTATTTTTTTACCAAATTGAAAGCACTTTTGCCAGTCCTTCCTTTATTTGGTCAAGAGTGTCAGAGTCAATTTCTCCAATTTTCTTAACAAATCTTTCATCTGACAATGAACGAACTTGGAAGCAATCGGCTGAAGAGGTTTTCTTTAAATTATTTTGATTATTTGGTGTTATTTTAACCATTCACGGTGCAACTCTATATCTCTCTTTCCAATCTGTTAACGGCACAATTATCTTCAGTGGTAAACGTCCAACGCTGTCATCATTGACGATTATTGCAGGTCTTGTCTTTTTAATTTCTGCACCGATGGTCAGGTCTAAATTTATAAGCCAGATTTCACCTTGTTTCATAAAAGTCTTCAAAATCAATGTTTGTAAAAATAGTTAGTTCATTGTCAGTAAGGTAATCGTCTAGTAGTTCATCTGCAGCTTTTTCCATTTTTTCTTTTAATTCTCTTTCTCTAATAGATTTGAGAATTAACTCGGCAACTAACATTTGCTTAGTTAATGGAAGCCGTTGGATTTCTTTTATTATTTCTTTAGCTTTCATATTACAAAAATACAAAAAAATTTTCAAATTATTTGCCACAACGGTTTAAATATGGTGCGTGCCGCATTTTTAAACGATTATTTTCAAGATACTACAAATTTTGTTTTGTGTATTAACTTCCTTCCATATTACAACTATTTGCGGTATGCACTATATTTTTTGTTGCCAATATTTTTTTTAATTATCTTTTTTT
>JALWKH010000180.1 GCA_026996635.1 Bacteroidales bacterium
GTAATAGTCATCATAAACCATTTTGTTAACATCCATCAGCAGTATGTTGAAAGTACCTTTGATTTTGCGGTATTGGTAAGCATCATCAAGGATAATCACATTTTTTTTGTCTCCTGCAAAAAGGTTAACCTTTGCATAATTTATCGCTTCTATTCTGTCTGCGCAAGCTATTACATTAACATCAGGAAATTTCCATTTTATTTGTGCGGGTTCGTCACCGATAATTTTCCAATCAGGCTTTTCGGTAGAAACGGTAAGCCCGCCCATTTTACGTTTATACCCTCGACTTATTACAATTACATTATATCCGTTTTCTTTCAACAATCTGATAAGATATTCTACCACAGGGGTTTTACCTGTACCGCCAACGGAAATATTACCGACATTTATTATGTGATCGGGGAATTCATAAGTCTTTTTCAGCCTGAAATCATACAATCGGTTTCGGAAAGAAACTATCATTCCATACAAGAAAGCAAAAGGATACAATAATATTTTCAGTATAGGGTTTTTAATCATTTAATATGTTCCGATTTTATTTCAGGATTTATAATTTCTCTGTATTTATAAAAAAGCTTTTTGAAATGCTCCCAAGCTTCCTTTTTCAAGTTAGGATTTCTAAGAAGTGCTGACGGGTGGTAAGTAGTAAGCACAATTTTGTCTTTCCAAATCATCCATTGTCCCTTTGCATCTTTTAATCTCATCGAAGGGTCGATAAGTTTTAAAGCGGTGGCACCGAGCAAAACAATAATTTTAGGATCAATTATTTCAATTTGCTTGTGTAAATACGGTAAACACGCCTCCCGTTCGTCTTTTTCGGGCTCACGGTTATTAGGCGGGCGACACTTTACAATATTGGCTATAAACACATGGTCTTTTCTATTAAAACCTGCTGCTTCCAAAATTTTATCCAGCAATTGTCCCGACCGACCGACAAAAGGACGTCCGGTTTTGTCTTCATCCGCACCAGGTCCTTCTCCTATCAGCAAAACACCACCATTGGGGTTTCCTTCTCCGAAAACCACCTTGGTGCGTGTTTCGTGCAATTTACATTTTTTGCAAGATAAAACTTCGGTTTTTAATAATTCAAGTTGTTCAATTTTGGTCATTTATAGCCATTTGGCTACAAAATTACAATTTTTGTCTGAACTACATTGTCTTGATTCGTAATATTAATCAGATAAATACCTTTTTTTAACCCTTTTATACGAAAATCCTGATTTGCCACAGATTTGTATTCATTTATAATTTTACCGTCCACAGTTGTAATTTTCAAATCATATGGCAATTTACCGTAATGAACCGTAAAATCTCCTTTTGAAGGATTCGGGAAAATAACAGGTTTATCATAAGGAATTTCATTAAATGTCTGAGGTAAATTATCACATTGCCAAGACATTTTGAATCCGTCTCCCGTTACATACTGGTCGCTCTTGAATTTAAGCGTAACGGTTTCACCTTGAACCTGTATATCACCGGTTCCGTTTGGCAAAGTGTTTCCTGTATATGCTCCTATCAACTGTGCAGTACTGTTTGCTCCTTGATATACAAACAATGAATCGTAATTCAATTCCAAATCTATGAAATAAAAATGAAGCATAATATAATTTGCACCCGGAACATTTATAACAACATAAGAAGTTATATTGTTGGAATATTGCCCGTTATATCCGTTGTCGTAAAGCATACCCCGGCAGCAATGATAAACATCTGTAGCCGCTTCGGGAAAAATTGCAATAACTTGTGATGTATCGGTAATTTGCACAAAAGAATGCTTTACTACCGAATCACTGCCGCAAACATTTGAAAGTGCTACTAACTTCACATCGTAAACACCGGGATTGCTATATGTATGAGACGGATTTTCATCTGTAGAAGTACTACCGTCTCCGAAGTCCCAAACATAAGAAGAAGCATTTGCACTCAAATTGTTGAAATCTACAGTTAATGGAGCAGCACAATCAACATTGTTCATTGAAGAAAAATCAGCCGTTACTTGGCTTTGAACAATTGATACGGTGTGTGTAACGGAAGAAGTGCCGTTATCGTCTTGAACAGTGAGAGTTACATCATAATTGCCAATGCCGGAATAATAGTGTACAGGATTTTGTTCGGTTGAAGTACTGCCGTCTCCGAAATCCCAGTGCCAAGAAGTTGGCGAACCCGTAGAATTATCGTAAAATTGTACTTCTCCCGCACAATTGTTGGAAACATAAAAAGAAAATTCTGCATTCAAAGTAGCGGAATTATCAGAATAAAGGTCGGAATACCATAAACCCCGCCCGAAAGTAGCAGCATAAATTTTGTCGGTTGCATAGTTTATTTCCAACTCATCAATAACCACAAACGGCATTCCGTTGTTAAACATTTGCCAGTTTGACGAAAGACCATTGCGGACAAAAACACCCAAATCGGTTCCCACATAAATTAAATCATTTGTGCCCGATTGATAAACAATGGTATTGGCAGGAACATTAGGCAATCCTGTTGAAATGTTTGTCCAACTGCTGCCTCCGTCCGTAGAATAATAAACTTTATCTCCATCGGTGAAACCTGAAAGTGTAACAAAAACCTTATTCGGATCGTTGTAAGCCACTGCAATATCGGTTATGTAATTGCCAAAAGAATATAAATGTTGCCAGCTGCTACCACCGTTTGTGGAACCGTAAAATTCGGTACCACTGGAAAAATAGATATAAGAAGAATTGGAAGGTGCAATTGCAATATCGTTTATTTTTTCACCGTTTGTTTCACTGTTTGTTATTTGATTCCAATTTTCACCTCCGTCAGTAGATTTATACATTTCAGTATAACCGATGTACATAATATCGGGATTATTTGGGTCTAACACATAAGGAGTAACCCATGCCCCGTCACTTGCCGGTGAAATATCGTAAAAACTATATCCGCCATTAGTAGATTTCTGGATACTGCCGTAATAATATTCACCGTACATAATATCGTTATCATCCGGATTTATTGCCGCCTCCATTCCGTCACCGCCTATTACGGCATTATATGTTCCATTATCCCTCAACATAGTACCGTTATCTTGTAGTCCCATCATAACCAAATCGTTAGTAGTCTGGGAAGTTCCGATTCTGTAAATTTGAGAAATCACAATTCCGTCGCTGATATTTGTCCACGTTCCGCTTACATATTTATAAAGTCCCCCGTCATTTGCAGAGTACAACACACCGTTCAACGGATTAAAAACCAAATGATGCTGGTCGGCGTGAACATACTGCTCACTACCGCCGTGATACCACAATGAGCTTTGAGTAAAGCTGTTTCCGCCATTAGTACTTTCCCAAATGTTTATACCTCCGATAAAAATATGATTTTCATCATTGGGATCTACAGCAATTGTTAAATCATACCAACCTTGCCCGCCTGAACCCGTACCGTCATACCAATCTAAATAATTGGGGCTATACGACTGGTCTTGCAATAAAGTCCAAGTATTGCCTTGGTCATTGCTTCTGTATAACGAATGAAAACCGTAATCATCAGAATTAGACGCAAAAGCATAAACAACACTTGTATCTGCAGGAGTTACTCCCAATGCAATCCGTGCCACTCCGGATATATCCGGAGAAATATCAGTAAAAGAATTGCCTCCGTCCACTGATTTTAAAATTCTTGCATTCCCGTTATAAGGCGAATATGTTGTTGCATATATCACATTCGGATGTTCGGGTGCAAATACCATATCTTTGATATAATTTGCATCTGTATTGGTCCAGGAACTTCCTCCGTCGGTAGAAACAAAAATACCGTTACTGCCACCGACTATAACTTTATTGTAATCTTGCGGATCAACTAAAATTCTGCTCAATTTAACATTATCAGCCAAAGAATAACTCAGTCCGGTAACGCTCCAAGTTTGCCCGCCGTCCGTACTTTTATAAACACCGATAGAATATGCCGATCGTCCGTCCCGGTCTCCCGTTGCAACATAAATTATGTTGGAATTTTGCGGACTAATGGCAATATCACTAATACCGAGAGAAGCAAAGTCATCTGTGATAGGCTGCCAAGTATTGCCTCCGTCAGTAGTCTTCCAAACACCTCCATCCGGTGCCGCTATGTATATAACATTTTCATTGTTGGGGTCAAAGGTAATTTGATTTATCCTACCTATCCCTCTTATGTCTTGACTACCCATCAAAGTAGGAGTGGCTACAGGTCCCAAGCTTTGCCAATTGCCTGTTTCCGTTTTTACCTTTTGGATTTTTTGTAATTCGCTTGCATAAATTTTCACGGGCAGATATCCGTTTTTATCAACCCTAGGTTCCATAAACCATTCCCAACGCTTAAATTGTTTAAATCCGTAAGCCTTTTTTCGTTCCCCGTTTTCGTCAACATAAAAGCCGTTCTTTATTTCATATTTACTCCAATATTTTTCGAAAGCCTGTTTTTCGTCAAAGAATGAAGGGTTTGATCTTTTATCTTTGGGTATAAGTTTTAACCACGGTTGTGAATATCCGAACAACACAAAACCGCTTATTACTGCCAATAAAAAAACTTTTTTCATTTTTATAATTTTAACATATCAGACTGTAAAAGTACAAAAAAAGTTTCATTCATTAACTTTTTTTAATGAATAAGATTTTTAACTAAAGTAGTTTGATTTTATTATCACAAACAAAATAGAAAAAATGAAGCAATAATATCAATCAAAACCGAAAATCAAAAACATTATAATTCCAATAAGT
>JALWKH010000181.1 GCA_026996635.1 Bacteroidales bacterium
CAATTATCATTTGTAACATCAAGTCGTATCTTATTCGGTAAATTTTCAACTTTTTCAATATTTCTGCCGGCTACAAAAACATTATAACCTTCTTTTTGCAGCAGTTCTGCCAAAGCTTTTCCTATGCCTGATGTTCCACCGAGAATAAAAATATTTTTCATAACAAAAAAGGGGCTTATCGCCCCTCAATTTTTACAAAAGATTTTTCAATAATTCAGTCATTGATGTTTTCTTCTGTACGATATCCAAAACTTCTGAAATAAGTATCCTTTCTTGTTCCATTGTGTCCCTGTCACGTATCGTTACGGTTTCATCTTCAAGTGTTTGATGGTCAACAGTAATGCAATATGGAGTTCCTATTGCATCTTGACGTCGGTATCTTCTGCCAATGGAATCTTTTTCTTCATAAACTACCTTTACATAAGGTTTAAGTATCTTAAAGATTTCTTTTGCTTTTTCCGGCAACCCGTCTTTCTTAACCAGCGGAAATACGGCAATTTTTACAGGTGCCAATGCAGGCGGAATTTTCATTACAACCCTGCTTTCGGTTTGTCCTTTTTCATTTTTAACTTCCTCTTCCGTATATGAATTCGAGAGTACCATTAAAAATGTTCTGTCCAGCCCAATTGATGTTTCCACCACATAAGGCACATAACTCTTATTCAACTCATTATCAAAATATTGTATCTTCTTACCCGAAAACTTCTGATGCTGGCTCAAATCAAAATCTGTTCTTGAGTGGATACCCTCAATTTCTTTAAAACCAAACGGGAATTCATACTCAATATCATAAGCTGCATTTGCATAGTGAGCCAACTTTTCGTGCTTATGGAACCTGTATTTATCTTCACCGAAACCTAGGTTTATGTGCCAATTCCAACGTTTTTCTTTCCAATATTCAAACCACTTCAATTCTTCTCCCGGCCTCACAAAAAACTGCATTTCCATCTGTTCGAACTCCCTCATCCTGAAAATGAATTGCCTTGCAACTATCTCATTTCTAAACGCTTTACCTATCTGTGCTATACCAAATGGCAGACTCATTCTTGCAGTCTTTTGCACATTAAGGAAGTTTACAAAAATTCCTTGTGCAGTTTCAGGCCTGAGATAAATAGAATTCGCCTCGTCACTTACAGACCCCAATTTCGTTTCAAACATCAAGTTGAATTGCCTTACCTCTGTCCAGTTTTTACTCCCTGATACAGGATCTGTAATTTCATAATCTTCAATTATCTGTTTAAGTTCTTTCAAATCATTGTTTTCCATTGCGGCAACAAACCGCTTTGTAATTTCCTCTATTTGAGATAGATACTTTTGAACTCTTTGGCTCGTTTCAATAAACTTCTGCTCGTCAAAAGAATCCCCAAATCTCTTTTTCGCCTTTTTAACTTCTTTGTTGATTTTTTCCCTTATTTTTTCAATTTGATCTTCAATTAACACATCAGCCCTGTATCTTTTTTTGCTGTCTTTATTGTCAATCAATGGGTCATTGAAAGCGGAAAGATGACCTGAGGCCTCCCACACCTTTGGGTGCATAAAAATTGCACTGTCGATTCCCACAATGTTTTCGTGCAGGTAAACCATTGATTTCCACCAATATTCCTTTATATTGTTTTTCAATTCCACACCATACGGTCCGTAATCATACACTGCTCCCAACCCGTCGTAAATTTCACTCGAAGGGAAAACGAATCCGTATTCTTTCGCGTGTGATATTATCTTTTTGAATTTGTCTGCTGTTTGTGTTGCCATATCTTAACTTATTTTTGATGCATTATTAATTTTTTCTTCAGGAGACACAAAGACCAATTTTCCACCGGCATCTTGTGCCATAAGTATCATACCTTTGGACTCTACACCTCTTATTTTTCTAGGTTTAAGATTTTCTAGCAGAACCACTTGCTTTCCTATGATTTCTTCAGGCTTATAAAATTCCGCAATTCCCGAAACTACAGTTCTCTTTTCACTTCCAAGGTCAAGTAATAGTTTCAACAGTTTTTTAGTTTTAGGTACTTTTTCTGCTTCCAGGATTGTTGCAGTTACCAAATTCATTTTTTCAAAATCAGTAAATTCTATTTCGTCCTTTTTCTCAAGCTCTACCTTTGATGAATTTTCTTTTTTAGTTTCTTTCAGCTTATTTATTTGCTTTTCTACCACTTCATCCTCTATTTTTTCGAACAGCAAGAACGGTTTATTGATTTTATGTCCGGATTGTAAAACTTCTTCCTTAATATCTTCCCACTTCAATTCCTCATTGTTTAAGTTCAAAATTTGAAATATCTTTTCAGATGTAAACGGCAAAAACGGCTTTGCAAGAATAGCTCCCGCCGCAGCTATTTGTGAAGATACGTACAAAATATTTTTTGTGAGATTCGGATTAGTTTTTTGGTGTTTCCAAGGTTCTGTTTCCGTCAGATATTTATTTCCCAACCTGAAAAGATTCATCATTTCCAACTGCGCATCACGGAAACGGTATTTTTCAATGTTTTTTTCAACCAATTCTTTTTGCTTAATTATAGCTTCCAAAACATTTTTGTCATCATCATTAAGATTCTCGGGTTGTGGAATTTCCCCATTGTAATATTTATTGATTAATGTTGTAGTCCTGTTTATAAAGTTTCCCAATATTGCAAGCAATTCATTGTTATTCTTCGCTTGAAAATCTTTCCAAGTAAAATCGGAATCTTTTGTTTCGGGAATTATAGATGTTATCACATATCTGAGCACATCTTGTTTACCCGGAAACTCTTCCAAATATTCATTAAGCCAAACCGCCCAATTTCTGGAAGTAGAAATTTTATCGTTTTCCAAATTGAGAAATTCATTTGCAGGCACATTATCCGGCAAAATAAATTCTCCGTGTGCCTTAAGCATTACAGGGAAAATTATACAGTGGAAAACAATATTATCCTTACCTATAAAATGAACAAGTTTAGTGTCCTCAGACTTCCAATATTTTTCCCATTCGGGAGTTAATTCTTTTGTAGCCGAAATGTAACCGATAGGAGCATCAAACCACACATACAACACCTTACCTTCAGCTCCTTCCACAGGCACCGGCACACCCCAATCCAAATCACGGGTTACCGCCCTTGGTCTCAATCCGTCGTCCAACCAAGATTTTACTTGCCCCAACACATTCGGCTTCCAATCATCTTTATGACCTTCCAAAATCCACTCTCTCAGCCAACCTTCATACTTATCAAGGGGCAAATACCAGTGCTTGGTTTCTTTCAAAACCGGTTTAGTTCCTGTTATTGCTGATACTGGGTTTATAAGTTCCAATGGGCTTAATGAACTGCCGCACTTTTCACATTGGTCTCCGTATGCCTTGTCATATCCGCACTTCGGACAAGTACCCACTATATACCTGTCTGCCAAAAATTGCTTGGCTTCTTCATCGTAATATTGCTTAGAAACCTTTTCCTCAAAAACTCCCTTTTCATACAAATTCTTAAAAAAACCGGAAGCCGTTTTATAATGAGTCTTAGAAGAAGTACGTGAATATATATCAAATGATATTCCGAATTCTTCAAAAGATTTTTTAATAATATTGTGATAGCGATCAACTATCTCCTGTGGCGATTTCCCTTCTTTTTTAGCTTTTAATGTTATTGGCACACCGTGTTCATCAGAACCGCAAACATAAATAACATCTTTATTTTTCAGCCTCAGAAATCTTGCATATATGTCAGCCGGCACATATACTCCGGCTAAATGACCTATGTGCACCGGGCCATTGGCATAAGGCAATGCTGCCGTAATCAAAAAGCGTTTATAATTTTTCATCGGGTATTATTTTTCGGAAGGCAAAATTACAAAAAAGGAAGGTTAAAACAGCCTTTTTGATTAAAACTTTCAAAAAGACTGTTTTTCAGAAAATTATAAATATTTTTTCAACAATTTACTTCTGGAAGAATTTTTCAGCTTTACAATAGCCGTTTCTTTAATTTGACGTATTCTTTCTTTTGTGAGACCAATCTTTTTAGAAATTTCTTCCAAAGACATTGCAGGTTCGCCAAACAAACCAAAGTAATAAATCAAAATATTAGACTCTTTCTCACTCAAAGTTGTCAAAATTCTCTTAATTTCCAATTCCAACGATTCTTTTATCAATGTTTCATCCGGACGTCCACCATCTTCTGAAGGCATTCTGTCTACCATCTTAACATTCTCATCATCATTTGAAACAGGAGCATCCAACGAACTGTAAGAAGTATTAAAAGACAATGTTTTTTTAATTTCCTCATATGATTGTTCTATAGCTTCCGAAACCTCTCCTATATCAGGCTCTCTTTCATATTTATGTTCCAATTCTTGGAACACCCTGTTAATCTTATTAATTTCATTCAGTTTATTTATCGGCAACCTTACAATTCTTGAATGCTCAGCCAACGCTTGAAGTATAGATTGTCTTATCCACCAAACAGCATAAGAGATAAACTTAAAACCTCTGGTTTCATCAAATTTTATAGCAGCTTTTATCAAACCAAGATTACCTTCATTTATCAAATCCGACAAAGGCAAACCTTGATTTTGATATTGTTTTGCAACGGAAACAACAAACCTGAGATTTGAATTAACAAGCCTTTCCAAGGCTACCATATCACCTTGTTTAATTCTCTGTGCCAATTCTACTTCTTCTTCCGGAGTTAAAAGCCTGTACTTGCTAATTTCTTTGAGGTATTTATCTATCGAAATATCCCGTTTAGTT
>JALWKH010000182.1 GCA_026996635.1 Bacteroidales bacterium
TAATAATTTATTTTGTAAAAAAATTTTATTTTTATCAAAACAATGTCATTTTACTTTTCACAAAATTTTTATGGTAAAATTCATTCTTTTTGTTATCGTAAACATATAGTTTTTTGTAATCTTCCTTATTGGAAACAATATCTTTTATTGCCTCTAAAACCACCTCTAATTCTTCTGCGGTTGTAGTAGGATGAATTGATAATCGAACAAATCCTGGTTTTTCGGACAAATCGTTTTCGTCAATTTTGTGGGTTATTTTCTTGGAAGTTTCCCTGCCTATGTTAAACAAAATATGTCCATAAGTACCCGCGCAAGCGCATCCACCGCGTACTTGGATACCGTATTTATCGTTCAAAAGTTTTGTAGCCAAATTATAATGCAATCCGTCCAATGTAAACGAGATCGCTCCTATTCTGTCCCGTCTTTCAATCAGAAAAACATTTATCCCGTCAACCTTTTCAAACTCATCGAACAAATAGTCAATTATCTCATGTTCCCTTGCGAGTATTTTATCTACACCCATTTCTTCCTTTAGCTTAATAGCCAAAGCAGCCTTTATCATCTGAATAAAACCCGGTGTTCCTCCATCTTCTCTCAATTCAATATCATCAAAAAATTTAAAACCACCCCACGGATCTGTCCATGTTACGGTACCGCCTCCTGGATGATCCGGTATAATGTTGTGATACAAACTTTTAGACATTATTAAAATTCCGTTTGAACCCGGACCTCCCAAAAATTTATGTGGTGAAAAAAAGATAGCATCAAGCCTTTCTTCTTCATCATCAGGATGCATATTTATTTCAAGGTAAGGTGCACCACCCGCATAATCAATGAAACAATAGCCACCGTGCTTGTGCATAATTTTAGCCAACTTATGTACATCGGTAGTAATACCGGTCACATTAGAAGCAGCAGAAAAAGACCCGATCTTTAATTTTCTGTGTTTATACTTTTCTAATTTTTCTTCCAAGTCATTGAAATCAACATCATAATTCTCATCAAAATCTATTCTTACAACATCGGCAACCGTTGTAAGCCAAGATATTTGATTAGAGTGGTGTTCCATACTGGTAATAAACACAACAGGCTTTTCTTCAATCAGATAATTTGGAGAGAAATAACGGTAATTATTAACCCGCATCCCGAGTATTCTTTGCAGTTTGTTTACTGCCGCTGTCATACCGTACCCTGCCGCTATCAAAACATCATCATCATTGGCATTCACATGCTTTTTAATAATATGGCGGGCTTCTTCATACATTTCTGTTGTGAATGACGAAGTAATATTGGAATCTGTATGCGGATTACCTACAAAAGGACCTAAAACTCCGGATATTTTTTCTTCTATAGGACCATACAGCCTGCCGCTTGCTATCCAATCCGTGTAAATCAGTTTTTTTACTCCGAATGGTGTTTCAAACTCAGCATTTATTCCAACAATATTGTTCCTGAATTTGCTGAAATATTTTTCCAATTCCGTAGTATTCATTTTTGTAAATTTTAAACAAATATAACAAATTTATTCTCAGCTGCGAAACATAAAAAAAGGGAGACTTATGAAGTCTCCCTTCTTTATAAACGTCCTGTTAATTATTTTTTAATAAACTTAGTTGTTTTTCCGTTAGCTTTGACAATGTAAACACCGTTTGTCAAACTCCTAACATCAACATTAAACCTGTTTACACCCTTATTTAATCTTACATCTTTACTAATTACAAGTTTACCGCTCAAAGAATAAACGCTAATATTTGCAGACTTGTAAGCATCAGATTCTATTTCAACATTTACATCAGAAATTGCAGGATTAGGATAAACCTTCAAATTATTATGTGTTTCTGCAAATTCAACAGGCTTGTTTGCTATAGGAGCTCTGAAGTCTTCAAGTTTGAAGAATCCTCTACCGTGTGAAGCAGCATAAATTACACCTTGATTTTGAATACCGCTGTTTCCGCCATGATAGATATCTTCATACCAACGGTTAGGCAGAATTTGTTGCTTAAGAGCATACACGGGAACATATCCCATATCTCCTGTATTGGCTAATTCCCAAGTAGGATTACTTGCTGTTATATCTTCTGTAACAAATACGCCAAAATCTGTTCCTATCAATACATAACCGGAATTATCCCATCTGATTAAACTTGCATAAACCGGCATATCAGGCAAATTACCTTGTTTAGATGTAAATGATGGCGAATTTCCAAACGCATCAGTAGTGTAATAAATGTGTGTAGTACCGTAACCACCCATTGTCACTATAAGATTATTTGTATCTTGAGGATCAATATACATAGAAGTGATAAATCCTCCTAAACTACCAATTTTAGCAACTGAAAGACCATAATTTACTGTATCTTGATAATTCATTTGGTCCTTAGTTCGTGCAGTATGGAAACCTGTTACCCTAAATACATTACCTTCATAATCTCCTACAAACAATGCATCTCCACCAGGACTCCAAATAAGAGCAGAAGGTGTTTTTAGTCCGTAAGTAGAAGCATCTATCACTCTACCCCAATCACAAGGAACCTTACTGAAATCAAGAGCTTGACGGGTTACATATACATCATTTCTTAAACCAACAGCTAAGATTGATTGATAAGGATCTACAAAAACGAGACTGTCTCCGGTAACCATTATACCGTCGCTTCCTGCATCAGCAGAAGTAATCACGTGTGTTATATACCTGTACTTGGTATTACTCATCACATAAATAGTATCTCCGACTTCCAAAGTATCATCAGTAGGCACTTTATAAGTTATACTATCTGTACTGTAAGGATCATTGAAAGATTCCCACAAAGCAATTCTTGTAACAAAAGGTTCTCCTCCACCGGATATGCCTATATTATGATATGAAGTAACAAAATTACTATACATTCCGTCGTCAGGGTCTTCATCTCCGTATCTTTCACTTCTGAAAAGTTGTCCGTAATACATTGTGGTAAACAACACATCGGGACGCAAGAATGATATTTCTGCATCACCACCGTCACCTCCTGTAATTTCAAAACCTGTAGAAGGAACAGAACCTTTCCTTTTTACATAAATAGAACCGTTATCTTGTGCACCACCTATAACAGCATCTGTATTGCTTATTCCTAAACCATAGAATTGTGTTGTTACATAACCAGCATTCCTATTTACCCAATTTTCCGCCCCATCTTCACTATAGAAAACACCTCCGTCGCAACCAACATACACTTTTTTATTAGTTGTTCCATTATAATCAGGATGGAAAGCTATTGCATGTTGGTCGGCATGTACATATTTCGGATTTGCTTCGGACAAATACCAAGCTGTTATTTTACGGTAATTATTTACCGGATCATATGTCCAAAGATCTACACCGCCAAAAAGAATTTTTTCAGGATCATCGGGGAAAACAGCAATTATATTATCATACCAACCTTGATTGTTAGATCCGAAAACATCAAAATCTGTTGGAATGTAGTCAAAAATAGCATTGAAAGTTTCTCCTCCGTCAGTTGATTTATAGATGTTTTTAAAAGAACCATTTGTATTTGCAGCAAGAACATATACATAATTTGGGTCACTCGGAGATATGGCAATAGTCATCCTTCCAACAGAAGCAGGTAATCCGCTAACCGCACTAAAAGAACCTGTTTCTCCCGTTGTAGAAGCTATGACGCTGGAAGAAACTACAGCAAAAACTTTATCGTTAGATGCTATCTTCACATCTTTTGCCACACTGGAAACAACACTTTCCCATGTTTGACCTCCATCATCGGAATATTTCAAACCGCCAATAGTTGCTGCATAAACCCTACCGTCACTTCTTACTGCCAAAGCATTTATAGCTCTCCATGCGGAAGAATTATCTTCATAAACAGTCGTATCCCATGTTGATGTTAAATGCACAAAATTTTCACCGTCGGTACTTTTCCAAATACCTTGTCCGTAAATACCTGTATTTATATTGGTTCCGGAAGGTTGTGCAAAGTATTCACCTGTTCCCACATAAATTTCTCCATTCGGACCTTGAGCTATGCAAGAAATAGCAGCAGATGTAAACATATCGTCGCCACCTACTAAGCTCCAACTCATACCGCTGTTTTCGGATTTATACAAACCTCCGGAAACACCACCGGCATAAATAATATTCGGATTATTTTTATCTATCAAAATAGCTCTTGTTCTACCACCAATATTTGTCGGGCCTAAAGTTTTCCAACCCAACGATGCTTTGGTCGCAGGCATTTTTTCAACAGCCTTCAATGCTTTAAAGTAATCAGAAGCTTCAACTTGTCCTGTTTGGACATTTCTGTGCACGTCGGCATACCATTGCAATGCTCCCGCAAAGCCATATGCTTCTGTTCTGGGAACATATTTCAAAGAATCATCGGATTTTTTCCCATTGGAAAAATGATAGACACCTATAAAAGATGCCGCCAAAAATAAAATTGCCGAGAATATCAATTTGATTTTCATAAGCTTATGTTTTTTCTATTAAAAAATACTATTTTTGCAAATATAATCTTTTTTTTAAGACATCGTTATTATTAACGCTTTTTTATAATTTTTAAATAATGACAAAAATAGAAAAGTTATACGGTTATTTTATAAAATCATCAGGAGTTACAACAGATAGCAGACAAGTAGAAAAAGGGAAAATATTTTTTGCTCTGAAATGAGAAAAATTT
>JALWKH010000183.1 GCA_026996635.1 Bacteroidales bacterium
TAGTATTACCATAGATGAAGATTTGATGGATGCGGCAGGACTTATTGAAAATGAGAAAGTTCAAGTGCTTAATTTGAGCAATGGCGAAAGATTTGATACTTATGTGATAAAAGGTGATCGTGGCAGTGGTGTTATAGGCCTTAACGGACCTGCGGCAAGAAAGGCATTGGTAGGAGATGTGGTGCTTGTGTTGTCTTATGCCCTAATGGATTTTGAAGAAGCAAAGACTTTTAAGCCGAAAATTATTTTTCCCGATACCAAAACCAATAAGCTGATTAAGTAAATTGAAAAAGACTTTTGTAAACATACTCAATTTTTTACTTTTTTTTTCTGTAACAGGAGTTGTAGTCTATTTGGTCTTTAAGGGTATAGACTTAAAATACTTCATAGAAAAAATTTTATCCGCAAATTTCTTTTATGTTTTTATATCGGGCATTTCAGGCATTATTGCATTCTATTTCAGGGGGTTGAGGTGGAAACTGATGCTTAAGCCTTTCGGATACAACCCCAAGGATATGAATATGTATCACGCTGTAGCCGTGGGTTACATTGCCAATATGGCAATACCGCGTCTCGGTGAGGTTGTCAGATGTGCATCGCTGAAAAAGACCGATAAAGTTGAGGTGAAACATTCTATGGGAACGGTGGTTACGGAGAGGATATCCGACTTGGCTGTTTTGTTTTTGCTTGTGGTATTTGTTTTTATAGTGAAAGCCGACTTTTTCGGTGCATTTATCAACGAACAAATATTGATTCCTTTATCAAAGAAGATAACAATCAGTACTTTGGGGTTGGTTATAGCAGGTTTGATTTTGGGCGGAGTATTGTTTTTGTGGTGGATTTTCAAAAAATACCCTGACAATAAATTTGTGTCAAAGACCAAAACAATTTTGAAAGGTTTCGGCGAAGGGTTGATTTCCATTTACAAGATGGAAGACAAGTGGTTGTTTTTGCTTTACACGCTGATTATTTGGTTTTTTTATTGGTTGATGGCGTATATTGTGTTTTTTGCCATTGAGCCTACCAAAGGGCTGACCGGAATGGATGCTATATTTATTCTTATTGCAGGCAGTTTCGGTATGGTTGCTCCCGTTCAAAACGGATTCGGTGCCTATCATTGGATAGTTTCGCAAGCATTGATGATTTACGGATTGTCAAGGGAAGACGGATTGCTTTATGCTACATTGGTGCACGAGACACAGGTTGTTATGGTGCTGATTTTCGGCAGTATTTCGTCGTATATAGTTTTTTTCAAAAAAAATAAGAATTATGAGAGTGAACAAATTGGAATTCCTGAAAAAGAAAATAATTAAAACACTTGATATTGAATTTGACAGGAAACTTGCTTACTGGCGTTTCAAAGAAGACAAGATTGTATTTACCAACGGTTGCTTTGATATTCTTCACAAGGGGCATATTGAGTATTTGGCAAAGGCTGCAAATCTCGGAGATGTGCTGATAATAGGCTTAAATTCAGACGAATCAGTAAGGAGATTGAAAGGTGAAAACCGTCCTGTGTTGGACGAAGAATCAAGGGCTATGGCTCTTGCTGCCATTGGTTTTGTTGATAATGTGGTAATATTTGACGAAGATACACCTTACGAACTTATAAAGAAAATTCAGCCCGATGTGCTTGTAAAAGGTGCCGATTACAATGAAGATGATATTGTGGGTGCCGATATTGTTAAGGCAAAAGGCGGAGAAATTAAGACTATTGAGTTTGTGGACGGTTATTCCACTTCTAAAATAATTGACAAAATCAAGTCGTTTTAAGGCGTTTATGTTTAGAACTACAGTCTTTTTGTTGTTTTTTGCATTACCTGTTTTATTTTTTTCCCAACCTGCCGAACCTTACCATAAAGTTTATAATGGTGACAATTGCTTTCCTTTCCCTTTTTTGCAAAGTGTGTATTTGGACAATGAAGGATTGATGTGGGTGTCATCGTCTCAAAAGTCGGGCGGTATTTGTGTATTCAACGGAGAAAAGTGTATTAAGCGTTTTACCGAAAAAGACGGACTTACCGACAATGTTATACCATACATTTATATTGACGATGCGGATACGGTTTATCTTGCGGGTTTTTATCACGGACTTAGTGTTGTGTATAAAAACAGGGTGGTTAAGACTTATCCCATTGTCGAAAAATACAAGTGCGGTCCGCTGAATGCCATTGTTAAGGACACAACGGGTGTCTTGTGGGTTTCTACTTTGAGCGGCAGAATTTTTACTGTTTTCAATGACAGTGTCAGGGAGATGAAATTGACCGGTTTTGCAAAAGGGCTTACAATGGTTTTTTCTGCCGTTACAGATAAATATAACCGTGTATGGTTCGGTGCATATTCAGGGCATTTGTTTTATTATGACAATGCCGAGAAGAAGTTTGTGAATGCTCTCACTAAATTTGATATTCCGCAAAACGATTTGAACCAGCTTGTTTTGGTAAACGGCTATACGGTTGTTTCCACTTCGGGTGATACGGCATCTTACATTATAGAAAAGGATAAAAAGCGTGTTTTCTCCAAAGATTATGATTTTTACTATAACACGGACGGATACCTTACAGGTATGAGTTATGATTCCATTTCGGTTTTCAGGTATGAGGGTAACTCGTTGAAAAAAATTTATTCGGTTAGTGTTGATTACAAATTCTTAGATTTTAATTTCCTGATGACTCTTTTTAACAGTGGAAATTTATATGTGATTGGCGAAAATCAAGTTGTAGAAATTAATCCTAATGTTTTTGTTTACGGAAATTCAGACGGGGAAGTGGGGATAAATGATTTTCAGCCGTTTGGCGATAGCATTTGGGTAGTGGGAAGATACTGGGGCTATATCAAAGATGATAAGTTTGTTTCCGTTAAGGAAGAGTTAAAAAAACTGAATCCGGATTTCACAGAAGTGTTTAGAACGGATTACACAATCAGTAAAACATACAAAGTTGGAGAAAAAATTTACTTTTCGGTTACAAATAACAGGTGGTTTTATTTTGATCCTTCAAATTTGAAAATCGGGGAAGTAACGGAACTGCCCGGTAAATTTTTACTTGCAGGTGCGGGCGAAACGGATAACGGTGTGAAAGTTTGGGCGGGTCTTAACGGGATTATCACCGATAGTGCAGGTATTAGGAAGTTTTATAAGTTTACGGATAACGGAGTTGTGGAAAGTGAAAGTTTTGAACCTGATAAATCTTTGAGTTTTGAAAAGGTTTATCCGTTTGGAGAAAGTGTGTGGGTGCCGACATCAACAGGTTTGATTGTTTATAATGAAAAGCGAGGCTTTACTTTTTTGAAAGATACGGTATTTACAGGTAAAAACACACAGCTTGTCAGGGATAAATACGGTATTGTTTGGTTTGTAAACCGAAACCATTTCGGATATATAAATCCTGCAAATTACGATGTTGTTACCATTGATTCCGTATTGGATATTGTAGGACATAAATCACTTTACAGGTTTTCTGGTGACGAGGAAGGCAATCTTGTTTTAGCATCATTCTATCTTGAAAAGGACAGTGTGGAGATTAAATCCATTGTGCCTGTTTTGTATAAAGATTTTGCGGGCAGGTGGGCTTGTCCTTTTTACACTCAAGGCAAGTATGTTTATTCAACGCTTTGGAACAGGATAGCAAAGATAAATATTGTAGGTTTGGCAAGTCAATCTAAACGGTTTAAGCCTCAGTTGGATTACCTCGGTGTGCACTTGTCCGGCAGGGATACAACGGAAGTTTTGAGTAAAGACAATTTTAAGGTAAGTTCGGATTTTAATGTGTTTAAGTTTGATTTTGCAACGGTAAATTATTTGCTGTCGTCCACTGCTTTTGAGGTTAAATACAGGTTGAAGGGTTATGAAGAGGAATGGCATAAAGTTGAAGATGTAAATCATTTTGAAATAGAATATGCGGCATTGCCTGCTGGAGATTATAAGTTGGAAGTGGTGTTAATGACAAAACCGGAACGGGAGTATGACAGAAAAGAGGTGGGTTTCAGCATAGTTCCGCATTTTTACGAAACATTGTGGTTTAAGGCTCTGGTATTCATTTTTATTCTGGCGGTTGCAGTATTTTTTGCATACAAAATTGCCGAAATGAGAAAGCAAAAAGAAATAAATATGCTTACACTCCAACGGCAGCTTAATAAAATGAGATATGAGTTTTTACAATATAAAATGGAGCCGCATTTTGTTTTCAATGTTTTGTCGTCAATTAAGTATTTGATAATTGATAATAAGCAGGACGAAGCAAGTAGTGCAATTTCCGATTTTTCCGTTTTGATTAGAAATTTGATGACTTTCGGTGATACGGATTTTATTTCGTTGGAAGAAGAAGTCGGGTTTTTGAAAAAGTTTTTGGCAATGGAAAAATTAAGGTATGAAGATAAATTTGAATATGAAATAAAAGTTTCAGACAGATGTAAAGATGCTGATATTTTAATTCCGCCGATGATAATCCAGCCTTTGGCTGAAAATGCAATTAAGCACGGATTCATTAAGGGCAAACGGGAAGGCGGCAAACTTCAGATAAGTTTTGAGTGCAAAGGTGATAAATTGACCGTAAAGGTAAAAGACAACGGCAAGGGATTTGATATGTCGGCAGGTGTTTTCAAAGAAGATCACGCTTTGGGCTTGATAAAAAAGCGGATTGCCATTTATAAAGAACTGTAT
>JALWKH010000184.1 GCA_026996635.1 Bacteroidales bacterium
GTTTATTTTGTTGTTCCATTCCAAGTAAAGCTGATAAAGTGAATGTAATTTGTTTATTTTGTCTTTGGGTAATTCGCCAAAATATTTTTCTAAAAATTTCTCTTTCATATCAGAATTCACGGTCGAAATCTTTAAAGATATTTTTAAGTTGTTTTTTTGCCCTGTGTAGTTTGGTTTTTACCATAGAGATATTTATGCCGAGTTCTTCTGCAATTTCTTTGTAAGACATTTCTTCAAAAAAACGCAATTCTATTATTTTTTTGTAATCAGGCCTCAATTTGTTCATCAACTTAAGCAGAATCTTTTTTTGGTTTTCATTTATGAGTGAAGCCTCGGGAGATTCAACGGATTTATTTTCTATGGTTTCAAGGTAAATACCTGTTTGGTTCGAATCGGAATCGCTGTCGTGTGTTTTAAAACGGATGTGTTTTTTTGTTCTTGTGTAATCTATTGCCAAGTTTGTAGCTATGGTAAAAAGCCAAGTACTGAATGAATATTCTTCGTTGTAATTTTGGATATTGGTGAACACTTTCATAAAAGTTTCCAGGGTAATATCTTCTGCTACTTTTTCGTCCTTTACTATGTTTAGGATGGTGTATTGAAGAGTTTTTTTATATTTTTTTACAATTGTTTCAAAGGCAGATTCATCACCGCTTTTTACTTTTCTAATCAGTTTTATGTCTTCTTCCTTGTTGCTAAATCCTGCCATTTTAAGCTATAGCCACTTTTTTAGTGTGTTCTTTTTTAACCTGCCGTACATCATTCCCCACCCCACAAATGCCGGTAAAAAAATGTTTGCAAAAGTTGAAATCCAAAACAACTTGCTTTCTTTAAAATGTTTGAAAACAGGCTTTAATATTATTATTTCGGACAAAACTTTTGCTAAGGTCAAATATAATACAATTTCTGCCAACTTTGTTTCCGTTACATAAAGAAAATATGAAGAAAACAGCAGATATGGCAAAAAAATTATTCTGGAAAATGCATCTGCGGCAAGGAAAAGTTTTGTGCCGGTGCGGTAATGTGATGAAATAGATGTGTGTCGTATTTTCTTGAAGAACAGTTCTTTGAGTGTTTTGGGCGAATGTGTGTAAACAAATGAATCGGGACTTACGCACACGGTTGTTTTTGCAAATTTGGCAACATCCCTTACAAACAAATCATCATTGCCCGAAGGTAAGTGGTAATGGTTTCTGAAACCTCCTACTTTATTGAAGAGGTGTTTTTTGTATGCCATATTCCTTCCCACCGCCATATAAGGTTTTCCCCGGAGTGCAGCAGCCATAAACAGTGCTGTGTTGTAAACGGTGTCGTATCTGTAAATTGTATTGGTAAACCCGTTATCTTTACTTATACCGCCATAGCCGAGTATTAAGTCGTACTTGTCAAATTGTTCTGCCATAGTTTCGATCCACCTGTTGCTTGCAGGTTCGCAATCTGCATCTATAAACAGCAGGTTTTCGTATTTAGCGGCTTTTACACCGATTAGAATTGCCAGTTTTTTATATTTATCAAACCGCCTGTCCTGAAAGACTTCCGTAAAATAAAGATTGTCATATTTTTCTTTGTAATCCAACAAAACCCTCTTGCTGTTGTCCGTGCAACTGTCCAGCACTACGATAACTTCAAAATTGCCGTTATACTTTTGAGTGAGTATTCGAGGTAATAATTTTTTTAGGTTTTCTTCTTCATTGCGGGCCGCAATTATAACCGTAACATCATTTTCTCCTTTGGGTACCAGGGGTGTTGTTATTGAATATTTGATTTTTTTTAACAGTGGAAAGATATAAGCATAAATGAATAAGCGGACTAAAACAATAAAAACATAGAGAGAAAAGACAAATATTGCCCAAAAATCTTGTTTCACCCTTAGAATCTGAATTTAACACTTCCGTATCCGGTTATGCCGGAGAAGTCATCATTAGTTAATTCCCTTAAATCCAAACCGTAAGCCTTTTCATACCTACCGCCTACCGTTATTGACAGCCATTTTACGACATTAACCGTAATACCCGTTTGAAAACTGAAAATCGTCAAATCGTCTGATGCAAATCTTGACACATATTTTGCATTGTTGTTAAAAATTTCCACATCCGACAATGATACGTTCCCGACGGCAATTCCAAGACCGGTAAACGGGCTTATCAACTTTTCCTTGAGGAAAATGTAATTAATATTCATACCTGCATAAGTAAAGTCCAAGTCTTTGTTTTTTACCGAATCGTCGGAATAGGGCAGGGAAGAGGTCATACTTTTGCCAAAGCCTTCCAGTTCCACATTTTCAATGGTGAAGCCGCCTGATATTTGGAAGAGGAATACATTTGAGTTATACCGTTGTCCGTAGTCTGAACCGAACTAATAGAAAAACTCAACATTACTGCTGTCGGTTTCTGCTTGTGAAAAACCCGTAAACGCAGTAAAAATTGATATGAGAATTATAAAGATTTTTTTCATTGTGTAATTTTAATTTATTTTTCTTTTCGTTAAAAGTTAGATTATTAAATAATATTACTAATAACTAACCACTAATAATTAACAAATATTTTCAAATTTCAATATTAAACAACAGCGGCAAATCAGCTGCCGGATAATTATCAAGAACAATTTTTGGCGGCACTTGTTTTCCCTTGTAAAAATTCCTGAAAATCAGTTTTAGAGTTTCTTTTACAGTTTCCGGTTCGGGTTCATAGCCGTAAAATTTGTTATGCTTTTCTATGATTTGTTCATATAGCGGAGCTTTGTTGAAAATAAGCCCGTTTTCGTTCATTACATACAAAAAGCTGATGAGTATTTTGTCCAGAACTTCATATTCCGGTAGTGCATCTTGGTCTTTTTGTCCGGGGCGTAGTTCTGCAGAAGGTGCTTTGATTAAAATGTGTTCGGGTATTATTTCTTTTTCCCGGTTTATGTAATGTGCGAGTTTGTAGACTTCCGTTTTGAAAACATCTCCGATTACGCCTATTGAACCGACCAAGTCTCCGTAAAGAGTGCCGTATCCGACCATCAATTCACTTTTGTTGGAGGTATTTAGTGCCATTGCATTGAATTTGTTGGCATACGACATAACAAGTGTTCCTCGGATGCGGGCTTGTATGTTTTCTTCGGTTACATCAAAATCTTTTCCTGCAAAAACATCTTTTAATGTATCGTTGAATGTGCCGAAAATATTTTTGATTGGCAGCAAATGGTATTCTATACCAAGGTTTTTTGCCAATTGTTCTGCATCGGTAACCGAGTGTTCTGTAGAAAATTCTGAAGGCATTAGTAATCCTGTAACATTTTCTTTGCCGAGAGCTTCCACTCCTATTGCTGCTACCACTGCCGAGTCAATACCGCCGGACAGACCTACTACTGCTTTTTTTATGCCGAGATGTTCAAAGTATTTTTTTACCGATTCGGTGAGAATTTTATATGTATGGGCAGGGTTAAATTCTACCGGTATTTTTTTTGAGGGAACCGAGACAAAGGCTAAATCTTCCGCTTCTGTTACACATTCTTTGAAAACAGTGTCTGTGTCAATTATTATGCTTCCTTCTTGGAATTCATTTATCAGGACTTTCACTTTATTGGCAGTGGAAGCCAAGCATCCGCCGGTGTAATATTTTTCGCCGTCAAAGCCCAATGGTGCTATCGATACACCACCGTTTTCTTTGTTGTAAATTTTATGTTTACCTGTTGCGAAATTTAATTTTATGTTGCAAAGCGTATAGTTTTCATTGATGTCAAAAACTTCAATTTTACCTGCGTAAACATCAAAAACCTTTCCCATAAGGGTTGAAGGATAAACTATATGCTTCCTGAAACCGGACAAAAGAGTTGAAAAATTTTTAAGGTAATATGGCACCTGCATCGAATCGTCAATCTTTCCGCTGTGAAATCCTTCAATAGCATTAGGAGGTAAAACTATAGCTTCCAGTTCTTTATCGCTTTCCAAAAGTTTTTTTGCTTCAGCAATGTATTTTTCAATGTTATTGCCAAGTTCATAAGGCTTTGATTCGGCAATAATAAATCCGGCTTTCATAATTTGATGTTTTTAGAAAATTATACCTACTCTCAAATCAAGGTGGTTCAATATTATTTTGTCTGTTTCTTCTAGTTTGTCTTTATATCTTCTTGTATTTGTCAAATCTGAAAACCCGTTATTAAAAACAAGTTCAACAACCAACGATGTAGAACCTCCAACGTTGTATTCAAAACCTCCTCCGATGTAATAATCAAAATACATAAATTTCATTTCGTCATTTATGGGTTCATCGGCAATATTTCCTTGTGTGACATCTGCTTTAGTTTTCCAACGTATGTATGGCTGAATACCTGCTTTCATAAAATAAGTCATGTAGCCTATTTCATTTGTTCTGCCTTTAAGACCAATTGGGAGTGAAATGTATGTTAGTTTATAATCTACAGAAGCATTTTTAGAAAAACTGTAAGTACTGTCGTTTGTAACAAATTCAGGTATAGAATCCAAATATTTGATTTCTCCACCAAACTTATTTGCAAGTAGTCCGAAATTTAATCTAAAGTTTTCACCTACTATATTCATATCTCCTTGTAAGCCGAAGTTAAATCCGAGTTTTACTCCTTCATTCTCAACTCTTTTAGACAAATCAGGCTTCATCCAAGTTAATCCGGGAG
>JALWKH010000185.1 GCA_026996635.1 Bacteroidales bacterium
CTGGAATATAAATGCTTTGTTTTCATTTGCGAGTTGAAGCAGTGCCATTTTGTGTTTTTGACCTTTTCTGAAACTGGGTTTGGTTTCCGTATCAAAACCCCAAATTTTATATTTTTTTATTTCTTCTACAGCTTTTTTTAATGTTTCTTTATTGTTTACAATAACCACATCACCTTTGAAGAAGTCCAAAGGAAGTTCCCTAATTTCGTCTTTTGTTATTGTTTCAATAAATTTATTATTCATCATCCCCAAACATATCTTTTCGTCTGCGTTCCGTAAACCAGTTTTCGGTGTTTAATTCTTTGTTTTCAAATATATTGTTATCCACAAGTTCGTCATATTCGTTCGTGTAGAGAAGTTTGTGCAAAACAAATTGTGTAGCAAGAAGTTTTGCACCCCACCACTCTTTAAAGTCCATTATCACTTCGTACAGACTGTTATTCATCATTTCGTTGTTGCCTGTGCGGTAACTGTTTAAGAAATCACAAAGCGACTGGTAAATATCCGTTAGTATTTCCGAAATATAAATCCACTCATTTTCTTTTTCCACATCAGTTGTGTACGGGTCGGCAAGTATGTTTAAGTCTTTGTTGCCAAGTAGTTGTTGGATATTGACCAAAGTTGCGGCGTACATTTCTTCTGTTACATACCTGTCCGTTTCGATTTCAAAAATTTCTTCCGGCATAGGCAACAAAGATGCTTTAAGGTAGAGTAGAGCATTTATTTTGTGAATTTTAAAGATAAAGTCTTCTTGTTCCAATTCTTTGAGAGAGTCCATAAAGTTGCAATATTCTTTTGCAACCGTGATAAATTCCACTACTTCTTTTGAGAATATTATATCTTTCATTTTCAGGTTTTTAGAATTTTGTAAAAATTATTTCGTCATAATCCCGGGTGAGTTGTATTACATAAAAGTTTGTGTTATGCTTGCCGTTTGTATCGCTTACAAACTTAAATTCGGTTTCCACAAGCGGGATGTTTATATTTTGTAAGCATTGCTCAAAATTATTGCCGAAATAGGCATATGCAGCAGTGAAATAATATCCCACATCAAAGCCCCATAATGCATATTTGGTTGGGATGTTTTCGAACAACTCTTTGAAGTCAAGTGCAAATTTTTTGAAAGTTGCTGAGTCGTACGGTGTGTAGTTTTGTCTGAGTAAAAGAGATTGTAGTCTGTGCAGATTTTCATAGTCGTGCTTATAATTTTTCCAATCCGGCATTGAAATAAGAGTTAGGTTGTCAATTTTTTGTTTGCCTACAATTATTGAAAGTTTGTTTATGTATTTGGTTACTTGAGGTTCGTCGAAGGACCAGAAAATCAGGTAATTTTTGCCTGAAATGGTCAAATAGTCTTTTATGTTCTTTATTTCGTTTTCGTTCAATTGTCCTGTCTTTAACATTTTATTCTGGTCGTTCTCTACTATTCTTTTGATGTTGGACATAAATTTTATTGCGGTAGAGTCATTTTTGGGGTACAGGAAGATAATATTAGCCGTGTCGAGTCGTGATACCAATGAAAGTATGGCATCTCTTTTTTCTTGTTTGGTTGCTAACAACCTGAAATATTTTGCATATCCCGGTTTCAAATTGGATCGGAATACATCAACAACGGGTATGTTATACTGTGATGCCGTGCGGATAACGGATTTTTCTTGTTCGGGAGTTCCGTAAAGATATATAATGGAAGGGTGTTTTGTCGTGATTACTGTTTTTACTGCTGAAGTGTCCGATACATTTTTTGTGATGAGTTTTATGTTTAAGCCTTTTTTCTTAAGGCTGTCTAATGCAAACAAAAGCCCTTCGTAAAATTCAAGAGCAGGGTAGTTTTTAAAGTTCTTCACATCTGTATAGTCAATCTTCGGGTCATTTTGCACTTTTATGTTTGCCAAAGGCAATGCTACCAATACCGTAATGTCTTTTTGAGAAAATTTTGTGGTATCGCATTTCTCTGAAAACAGTGTGTCGATAGCAAGTAACAAACTGTCAACTTTTTGAGGTGCTATTATTGTGTCAGATTTTGTTACGGCAAGTTTTGGTTGTTGAGTTTCTTCATTTTGTTTCTTTTCGGGTATTTTTATTACTTGACCTTCGCGAAGTCCAATCTCGTTTATTTCCGGGTTTAGTTCTGTAATATCGGTTATGTTTACCCCGTAAGTTTTTGAAATACTGTAAAGAGTTTCACCTTTTTTTACAGTGTGTTCAATATAAACATTACTTGATTGTTGTTTTTGGGGAGACGTGCTTGTCGTTGTTATTTTTTCTTTTTTAGGAATTTTTATTGTATCATACTTTCGAAGTCCTTGGTCTTTCAAGAAAGGGTTAAGGTCTAAAATTTCATTTATTGAAACACCGTATTTTTTTGAAATGCTGTATAGAGTTTCTTTGGGCTGTACTGTGTGGTAAACAAAGTCTTTTGTGCCGGAGCTTTCTGTAAATTCTTTCGGGTTGGGAGCGAATTTATTTTTAGGGATTTTAATAATTTGTCCTTCGATAAGTCCTTTTTCTTTAACTTCGGGATTGCTTGCATAAAGTTTGTCGGTTGTAATACTGTACTTTTTGCAAATGTAAAAAATCGTTTCACCTTTTTTTACAAGGTGGTAATAGTATTTTTCATCTTCATTGATAGATGGAATTTTAATGACTTGTCCTACCTTTATTCCGTTAAAAAGTTCCGGGTTGAAATACAGAATGTCATTAATTTCAACATTGTATGCCTTGGAAATACGGTATAAAGTTTCACCTTTTTGAACGGTATGCAGATAAAATTCTATTCCGTGTTCATTTATCTTTTTGTTTGAAATTTTTACTTCGTTTTGGGAATATGAAATAGCAGTAATGAAAAGTAAGGATATGATTACTAAAAATTTCTTCATTTTTCAGGTTTATAGTTTTAACAGGGCAAAGTTACAAAAAAAAGGTGTATTTATCATTTTTGTTTAATCAACTGAGAAAGTGTGATAATAAAAAAAGCCGCCTTTCGACGGCTTTTAGATTATTTTTATTTGTGCTTTTCTTTGAAACGTTTTATTGCCGTTTCCAGGAAATTGACAAAATCATCAATGTTTAAGTCGTAAGCACGAGGTGTTACCAGCGTGTCTTCCGTGTATGGATCCAGTAATACATAATATGGCTGTGCATTTACTTGATAGCGAGAAATTTGCAAGTCTGCATTCTTTTTGCCGAGCGTCTTTTTGATTTTGCCGTCATAAGTAGATTTTATCCATTCGTCTTTTGGCAATTCGGTTTTATCGTCAACATATAGGGCAACAACCACAAAGTCATTTTTCAGGTGTGATAATACTTTCGGGTCTGACCATACATTTGCTTCCATTTCACGGCAATTTACACATCCGTGTCCCGTAAAATCAATAAAAACCGGCTTGTTCAACTTTTTTGCACAGCTAATAGCTTGATTGTAATCGAAATAGCCTTTTAGTCCGTGAGGTAACTCCAGAAAATCTGCGTATCTGGGTTTTTCGCATATTTCTTTGTTGTCTTCAGAATTGGCGGAAGCACTAACGCCATAAACTTGTAGGTTGTTTCTTACAATTTTGTTGATGTCAAAATCCAGCGAAGTTTGTGGAGGCAAGTATCCCGACAAAGCTTTTAGCGGTGCACCAAACATACCCGGAATCATATAAACAACAAAAGAGAATGTAATTATGGACAAAAGAAGTCTTCCAACTCCGATTTGTTCAACAGGAGAATCTCCTTTAAACCTGAGTTTGCCGAGGAAGTAAAAGCCTAACAATGCGAAAATTACTATCCAAAGAGCCAGGTACACTTCCCTGTCGAGGATGTGCCAATGATATGTTTGATCTGCAATGCTCAAGAATTTTAACCCCAATGCCAATTCCAAGAAGCCGAGTGTTACTTTTACCGAGTTGAGCCAACCGCCTGATTTCGGCATTTTCTTGAGCCATTCGGGGAAGTATGCAAACAGTGTAAAAGGTATTGCAAAAGCAAGTGAGAACCCGAACATTCCGACTATAGGCTTAAGGAAACTTGCGGAAGAAGCGGATTCTACCAAGATAGCCCCTACAATGGGACCGGTGCAAGAAAATGAAACTAAAACAAGTGTGAATGCCATAAAAAATGCTCCTATCATACCGCCTTTGTCGGCTTGCTTGTCAGTTTTTTCAATCAGCCAATTCGGCAATGTGATTTCGAACATTCCGAAAAACGATAATGCGAAAATGAAAAATACCAAGAAGAATAAGATATTTGGTAACCAGTGTGTACTGAGCCAATTAGCAAATTCGGCTCCGAAAATTATGGCTGTCAGCGTACCGATAACAGTATAAATAACGACAATTGAAATTCCGTAAACTGTAGCTTGCAAACGTGCTTTCTTCTTGTCTTGGTTGTCGTGCATAAAAAATGAGACTGTCATCGGAATCATCGGGAAAACGCAAGGAGTAAGCAATGCTGCAAGTCCTGATAAAAATGATATGAAGAAAAATATAAGTAATCCGCGTTTTTCTTTTTTCTTGTTGGGATTAGAGTTGTGTTTATTAGATTTGTCTTGCGCAGTGGTTTTAATATTTGATGTGTCTTTGCTTTCGGAAATATTTGCAGTTGTATCTTTACTTTGCAATGTGTCGTTTGACTGTATTGTAGCAG
>JALWKH010000186.1 GCA_026996635.1 Bacteroidales bacterium
GAATGTGCTTATAATGGGCGAAAACAAAGCTGCACACGAAGCTCGGTATATTCACGGAACTTACGGAAAAGGAATGTGGACATTTTACGGTGGTCACGATCCTGAAGATTACCAGCATTTTGTTTATGACCCGCCTACAGATTTGGATTTGTATCCCAACTCGCCGGGTTACAGGCTAATCTTAAACAATATACTGTTCCCTGCCGCAAAGAGGAAAAAGTTGAAGACGTAATTTCTGTTTCAACATATTTCTCTCTTTATTAGATGTTTTTTATTACAAGAATCTTAAAAAAAATTATTACTTTTGTATAAAAAGTAATAGTCATGAAAAAAATATTATCTGTTTTTGTTTTTTTATTATTGAGTTCCGTTTTATTTTCTCAAAGGTTTGATCCTAATGGCAGACCTATAGCAGCGTCTGATCCTGTCATTAATGTTAATAATTTGCCTATTTCAGGTTCTCAACAACAATCTTTGAATCCTATTACAAGATCTTGTAGTGCACCTACTTCAAATGATGTTAGTATTTGTGGGTCGGGTAGTGCTACACTTACAGCATCGGGTTCATCTGGGAATTATACATGGTATGATGCTTCTTCGGGTGGAAATGTTGTTGGAACAGGTTCTACTTTTAATACCCCGCTACTTAATTCAACTACAACATATTATGTAGATGCATTTTGTGGAATCTTTTCTGATGACTTTGAGGATGGTAATGTTTCTGAATATGGTGGAGTAGTTACTTTTACTGCTTCAACTGATGTTGCACATACAGGTAGTTGGTCGGGCAAAATGCCCGGAGATTGTGGTAGTGATCATTATTGTGATGCTTATATTGATTTGGGAGGTGCTCAGCCGGTTGAAATTTCATATTACTTATATGTTTCCAGTTCAAATATAGGTGCAGGATATTTTGTTCTTCAAGATGGAACAGTTGGAGATGTCAGCACTCAAGTAGTTTTTATTTATTTTTATAATGGTAATACATTGCGGACCATAGGTAGCGATGGGAATGGAAGTGATGTTTATGTAGATCTTTCGGCAAGTTATAACACTTGGTATCACATTGAATTAAAAGATATAAATTGGACTAATCATACATTGGATGTGTATTACAACGGGACACTTATGTATAATGATTTGAAATTTAGAGGGTATACGAATGCAAATAAAATTGATAGAATATTTATTTATAATTACGATGGGGGAGTGGCATATTATGATGATATTGATATTGGAGAACGCAGCAGCAGAACCCCGGTAACTGTTAATGTTGTACCGCCTGCTACAGCAGACGCTGGTGCTGATGATCAAATTTGTGAAGGCAGCAGTTACACATTAAACGGTCAGGCTACAAATTACAGTAGTGTAACATGGAGTACCTCGGGTTCGGGAACATTTGACAATTCATCATCTCTGAATGCTACATATACCCCTAGTGCAGCCGATATATCAAACGGTTCTGTTACATTGACGTTAACTGCCCATGGAAATTCTCCTTGCGGTGACGTTAGTGATGATATGATACTTACAATTGTACCGTCAGCAACAGCAGATGCAGGTGCTGATGACCATATTTGCGAAGGTAATACTTATACATTAAACGGTCAGGCTACAAATTACAGTAGTGTGACATGGAGTACGTCGGGTTCGGGAACATTTGACAATTCATCATATCTGAATGCTACATATACCCCTAGTGCAGCCGATATATCAAACGGTTCTGTTACATTGACGTTAACTGCCCACGGAAATTCTCCTTGCGGTGATGTTAGTGATGATATGATACTGACAATAGCACCCAATCCGACAGTTAATGCCGGACCGGATGATAATGTATGCGAGGGTAGTAGTTATTCGTTAAACGGGCAAGCTACAGATTATGACAGTATTGCCTGGACAACTTCAGGTACAGGTAGTTTTGATGATGCGTCAATACTTAACGCCGTTTACACTCCAAGTGCGGATGATATTTTGGCAGGTAATGTTGTCTTAACTCTTACTGCTTATTCAAGTTGCGGTACTGCTACAGATGATATGCAAATTGCGATTGTTCCTCCTCCAACTGCAAATGCAGGTACGTCTGATTTTGTGTGTGAAGGTAATTCATATACTTTGAACGGTCAAGCTACCAACTATTCTTCTATTTCGTGGACGACTTCAGGATCGGGAACTTTTGATGATCCTACATCATTAACAGCAACATATACACCAAGTCAAGATGATATAAATGCGGGGTTTGTTATTCTGACATTGAATGTGCAAGGTAATTCACCATGCGGTTCCTCGAGTTCGAGTATGACATTAACTATAAATCCTGCACCTGGTGTTGATTTAGGCAGTGATATAAGTATGTGTTCCAATTCTTCAATTCAACTCAATGCAACTTTACAGCAGTCTGCAACTTCAGTTACCTGGACAACGCTTGGAGACGGTACTTTTGATAATGAAAACAGTTTGACACCATTTTACACGCCGGGTGCAAACGATATTTCAAACGGAAGTGTATATTTAGTTGCTACAACAGATGCACCTCAGGCTTGTAGTCCTGCAAGTGACACGGTTTTAGTCACAATAAATCCTGCTCCGCAATTATCGGCAACATACAATGATTTGACAAGTTGTGTGTCTCCTGACGGAGAAATATTTTTACATGTTCAAAACGGCACATCTCCTTATACTTATTCAATAGATGCGGGCAATACATTTACTGCCGATTCAGTTTTTTCTAATTTGGATGTTGGAAATTATGATTGTATGGTAATGGATGCTAATGGATGTAGTGATACGGTAACGGTAAGTTTAAGTTCTGCATCAGGTCCGTCTATTGACACTGTAATTGTTCAAGATGTTGCGTGCCATGGTGATAGCAGCGGGGTTATTACTATTGTAGCAACAGGTGCCGTTGAATATAGTATTGATACGACTTTTACGCAAGATTCCGTATTTAATAATCTCAGTGCAGGAACTTATGTTGTAACTGTTAGGGATTCCGGTATGTGTACGGATAATGCAACCGTGACTGTAACCCAACCTGAAGAATTGTCTCTTACTTCAGATGTTACAAATTATTCTTGTGGACAAGGAGGAGAAATTGTTGTGCATGTAATAGGCGGAACACCTCCATACACATATTCATGGTCTAATGGTGGAACAGACAGTATAATCTCAAATTTACAGCCTGATACATTTACCGTAACTGTAACGGATTATAACGGCTGTTCTGCAGTATTAACATCAATTGTTGAAAGTGATGGTGGTGTTGCTCAAGTTCAAGTTTCTACTACAGATGTAACATGTTATGGTTTATCGGACGGTACGGCAACTGCAACCATGTTAAATGGCACAGCTCCATATTCGTATAGTTGGAATACCGGAGATACAACTTCTACAATTAATCACCTCGGTGCTGGTACTTATACCGTAACGGTTTCTGATGTTACAGGTTGTACGGGAGTTGATAGCGGTATTGTTAATGAACCATTACCTTTATCTGTCAATTATGAAATTACAAATCCTCAATGTTATGGAGATACCGTGACAATTGTTTTAACAGTTACGGGAGGTAATCCGCCATATTTGTATGACTGGAGTAACGGATCTGTTGACAGTGTGGTTTATTTAACCCAACAAGGTGAGTATGAGGTTACTATTACTGATGATAATGGTTGTGATACCGTGCTTACATTTAATGTTAATTACAATGGCATGACACCTTTAGTTGTTTCTGATACCGTTTATCAAAACAACGGTTATGAAATAACAATTGGTGTGAATGTTTCAGGCGGAACACTGCCTTATTCTTATTTGTGGAATACAGGTGAGAGGGATAGTATTATTACTGTATCGCAAAGTGGCGAATACATGGTAACGGTAACCGATGATAACGGTTGTACTGCTTCGGATACCGTAAAAATAGTTATGAACTTGAAAATTCCTACCGTGATAACACCAAACGGTGACGGTGCTAATGACACATGGAAAATTGTAAACATAGGAACTTACGACGATGTAACTATCCGTATATTTAACAGATGGGGTGATTTAGTTTATGATTTCCACGGCAATGGTTATGATTATTTAAATCCGAAGAATCAATGGGATGGCATGTATAATGGTAAACTTTTGCCTTTCGGAGAGTATTTTTATGTTATTAAATTAGGTAAAGAGGTTTATAAAGGTACTGTTTTGGTGAAATATTAAAAAAGTTGTAACTTTGTGCCGAAAACGGGCGGGGGAGTGCCCTACGGGGTCCCCCGCCCTACTGCAGGCAATTTATGTTGCCTGCTTTGTTTAGAAAATTGGTTGGGGAGTGCTCCAAGGAGTCCACAACTCATTAGTTAGGCAGCTGTGAAGATAGCTGCCTATTTTTATATGCAACCTTTTTGTTTTTATGTTGTCTTTTATTTCAGGTAAAAGCAAAGCCTCTAAAAGCATATTAAGCCTTTTTGAAATTTCAAGCAATAACTATTCCTAAAAAAAGTAGTATAATTTCATCAAAAAAAGGCAATTAATGAAAAATATTAGAAATATAGCAGTTATTGCTCACGTAGACCACGGAAAAACTACCCTTGTAGATGAGCTTCTAAAACAATCAGGAACTCTTGATACCAGAAAAGA
>JALWKH010000187.1 GCA_026996635.1 Bacteroidales bacterium
TTTTCATCCATTTTATTGAATGCTTTTCCTTGTGGTGTATCATCATCTAATGCAGTTGGCAATCCTTTGTCACCGTCTTCCCTGATTTCTTCCAGAATCGGTATTTCACCCAACAAAGGTGCTTTTACTTCGTCAGCTAATTTCCTACCACCTCCTTTACCAAAAATATAATACTTTTTGCCCGGAGCTTCTTCACATTCAAACCAAGACATATTTTCCACTATACCGAGCACGGGAATATCAATACCCTTTGCACGGAACATACTAACTGCTCTTCGCACATCATTAAGTGCAACTTCTTGAGGAGTGGTAACCACAATACCTTTGCTACCTTTCAGATTTTGTGCAATAGTAAGCTGTACATCTCCTGTCCCGGGAGGAGCATCAATTATCAAATAATCAAGCGTTCCCCAATCTACATCGGTAATAAGCTGCTTCAATGCATTTGTAACCATAGACCCACGCCAAATAATGGCATCTTCTTTTTTAACAAAAAATCCAATGGAAATAACCTGAACACCAAATCTTTCAATCGGAGCAATCATATCCTTACCGTTCACCTTTCTGCCAAGAGGTCTAGCTCCTTCGAGATCCAACATCCTTGGTACAGACGGACCGTACATATCAGCATCAAGCAGACCTACGGTTGCACCTGTTTTTGCAAGTGCTATTGCCAGATTTACACTAACGGTAGATTTACCTACACCACCTTTACCTGATGAAACAACTATTACGTGCTTAACATCCTTAAGCAAAGATTGGTTTACTATTTGACCGGCATTTTTCAGGTTTTTCACTTTATCCACATTTACCTTGCCGATTGCTCTCACATGAACTTCCACATCATCACCGAATGCGTCTTTTAACTTTCTTGCCGCTTCTTCTTTTATTGCTTTTTCGTGGGGATTATTAAAACTGTCGAAAACCACCGAAAAGGTAATTTTATTTTCTTCTACTTTCAAGTCCTTTACCATTCCCAATGTAACGATATCACTGTTTTTTGGCGGATATTGTATGGTTTTCAGGACTTCTACCAATTTTTCTTGATTTATTTCCATAGCATTAAAATTTTATGTGTCAAAATTACAATGAATATATGCCTTACAAATAACTAAAAGAAGGTATTTTATATACAAAAAGCGGCTGATACCCAAAGGTAAAAGCCGCTTGTTATGTTTTATATACTTTACTTCTTATTTATTTTTTCCCATCAAAAACTTTTCAATGCCTTTAACAGCCCTGTAACCGTCTGCTATAGCACTAATAGCATCAGCAGTTCTGTTTACGGCATCACCACCTGCAAATACTTTTTCGAGTGTTGTTTGTTGCATTTCGTTAACAACAAACCTACCTCTTTCTATCTTGATTGCATCTTTGAATTTGCTTTCTTCTATGAATGAATAATCTCCTTGTTGTCCGATAGCGGCAAATACAGAGCTACATTCAATAATTGTATTACTTCCTTCAATCGGTTGTGGTCTAGGTCTTCCACCTTTAGGATCGGGAACCATTTCGGCTTTCAGATATTCAACAGCTTTCACTTTACCGTTTTCGCCGTGTATCTTAATAGGTATTGCTTGCGGTATAATTTCTACACCTTCAGCTTCTGCTCCTTCTATTTCTTCCCAATCAGCAGGCATATCTTCTATCCTTCTACGGTAGAGCATAACAACTTCAGCTCCTAACCTGCGTGATACACGTGCTGCATCTATTGCCACATTACCACCACCGATTACAACTACCCTATAACCTACATCTATTCTTTCACCGCTGTTTATTCTTTCAAGGAAGTAAACCGCTTGTGATGAACCTTCAAGGTCTTCACCTTCGATACCGAGTGTCCACGGTTTAGCAAAACCTACACCTACAAATACTGCATCGAATTTTTCGTAAATTTCTTCAAAGCTGATATCTTTTCCAACTTTTGTGTTAAAGTGGAACTTAACACCCACTTTCTTCATATAATCCACTTGCTTCATCAAGCTTTCGAGCGGTAACCTGTATTTAGGAATACCGTACATAGTCATACCACCCGGCTTATCGTGGGCTTCGTATATAGTAACATCAAAACCTCTCAATGCCAAATAATATCCTGCTGTAAGACCGGAAGGACCTGCACCAACAATACCAACCTTATATCCGTTGGGAGGCAAGATTTCCGGATTAACAATTTCTTTAATCATATCGGCATTCATTGCCCTTTCGGTAGCATATCTCTTAAGCCATCTGATAGCAACAGGTTCACCTCTCTTGGCAATAGCACAAACTTCTTCACAACGACGTGTACAAACCTTACCGCACATTTCCGGCAGCGGGTTGTTGTCATAAATAATTCTTATTGCATCTTCGTCGTTACCTTGTGCTATGGCATTGATATATTCGGGAATGTGCATGTGGTCGGGGCAAGCCTCTGTACACAATCCGCAGCTGATACATCTTTGAGCTTCTTTTCTGGCTTCTTCTTCGTTATAACCCAAAACTACTTCGGCAAAAGATTTAACTCTTTCCTCACCTTCTAATTCAGGCATTGGCACCCTTTGATAATCATTAAGGGAAGTTTTGGGTGATGAAGTAAATGATATAAGATTAAGCCCATCGGGATTATCTACACCGGGAGTCCATAAAAATTCATCGGGGTCTTCAGAAACAAAAATATAATCTTTTGTAAGCGAAAGACTCCCTGTAGGACAAACTTCTACGCACAATGCACACCAACAGCATCTTCCGTTGTCCACCCTCGGTCTTAATCCAGAATCACCCTTTTTAGGTTCAATCCCTTCAACAGGGATCATATCTATAGCTGCATTTTGACAGATAGTTGAGCAATTACCGCAGCCAATACAGTATTCCAAATTATTATAGTGCAAACCACGATACCTTTGGCTTGTTTCCGGTACTTCCAACGGAAATTCAATGGTATGTGGTTTTTTTGCAAATTGCTTAAGTGATGTTAACGGCTTTAATGTTCCTCTAAGATTGAAAAAACTCATAACTCAATTTTTTTTAATTATCTTTCTATTTCCGGCGGACATGTGCCCAAACTGTTCATAATAAATGACACATCTGCTACATTTTCTCCAATAAGCAGATTTTCCAATAAGGTTACCCCATGTACATATGCGGCACCCCTCATGTGAGTTCTTCTTGGTTTTGTTCCACCGTCACTAGCTACAAAGAAACCTATTTCACCTCTGGTTGCTTCTACTCTTGAGTATGCATCACCTTTTGGTAATGCCCATTTATGCGGATTAGGTACTTTATTGTAAAATTCACCTGCAGGCATATTATCCAATACATAACGGATAATATTTATTGATTGGCGAATTTCAAATCTTCTAACTAATGCTCTAGCCCAAACATCGCCACCTTCGTAAGCAGGTACTTCAAACACTCCTTTTTCGTAAAGTTCTCCATAAACTTCATACGGATCGTCAATTCTGATATCACTCTTAATGCCACAACCCCTTAAAGGTGGTCCTACTACACCCCATTCTATAGCTTTATTTTTATCAATAACTCCAACACCTTTAGCCCTTTTTTGGAAAATTCCGTTTTCAAAAAGCAATGTGTCGTAATCGTCAAGCCTCTTTTCGAGGTAATCCATTACCTTCATTGCTTTATCCTTGAATCCTTTCGGCAAATCTCTTCTTACACCTCCGGGCCAAATAAACATGTGGTAAACACGACCACCTGTCAAATCCTCGAACAGGTCTAGGATATAGTTTCTGTCACCGACACTCCATTGTCCTACTGTATAAAGTCCTGCAGAACCGGATTGACCTCCATACCACAAAAGGTATGAAGCTATTCTAGCCATTTCCAATACCAAAACACGAATATACTTAGCTCTTTCCGGCACTTCCCTTCCTTCCAACAATTCTACTGCAAGAGCATATGCTTCTTCTACAGGATCGGGTTCAGGCACACAAAATCGGCAAAGAATAGTAAATGATTGTAGCCAATTTCTTTTTTCTTGCAGTTTTTCGAAACCTCTGTGCAAGTAACCAACTTCTGTTCTGGCTCCAACTATAGTATCTCCTTTCAATTTGAGCCTTACCATCATATTACCGGTTATACCGGGGTGCTGTGGTCCTAAATATAATGTTGTAACTTTTTCTCTTGCCATCTTTCAAAAATTATCGTGAATATTTTTTTGCAAAATCCGGTATTTCTTCACCTGTTCTTTCTGCAATAGTTTGCCTTACATCACGGGCATCTTCCCTACCCGGTCGTTCAAAGAATCGTTTTTTGGCATAAGCTTCTGTATCAAAGTCTCTTCTCATAGGAGGTATATCATCCCAATCTTCCAAAATGAATTCTTTTGGAGCTACCAATCCTTCGAATTGAATACCGAACATTTCTCTCAATTCTCTTTCATAAGTATTAGCTTGCCTCCAAATCATATCAATATTATCCATAACAGGATTATTCCGGTCGAGAAATGTCCTAACAAACACTTTTATTTTGTCCTCAGGTGACCAAACTATGAAAATTAACTCGAATTTTTCGTCTTCGATCCAATCTATGCAAGTTATATGCACCAAGTGTTTATACCCCATTTCTTCTTTCAAGTAGAAAAGGATAGCGGGTATTTTATTTTTTTCAATTCTC
>JALWKH010000188.1 GCA_026996635.1 Bacteroidales bacterium
CCTGCACAAGTGCAGGATGCCCGTCAGGGATTACACCTTTTTCAACGGTTTCCGACAAAGAAGAAAAATTTGTGCGGGATAAAGCACTAAGTTCATCATTGGTATAATGCATCTGTCCGATATGCCATACACGCAACCCAATAGCCAAAAACAATACGGCTGCAAGCAAAATAATTCTTATCCTGTTCTCCTTTTTTTCAGAAATCGACATAATGCAATAGTTTTTCAGCCTTTTCGTTGCCTAAAATTTCTACAAGTTTTTCTTGTGTTAAAGGTATGTTTTTATCTCTAAACTTAAAAATCGCCTTTACATCTTTATAGGTTAAATACGGATGCCTAACCAATTCTTTGAATGATGCGGAATTGATATTTATCTTCTTAACAGCACCCTTACAATAAATATGCGGCTTTATCTGTTGAAATGTCTCTGGCTTGATACCATAAACTTCTTTTATTTGTCCCACACTGTAAAAGCCTCCTAATTTATCCCTGTATTTTACAATCCGCAGAGATAGTTTATCTCCTATGCCTTTCAGTTTTTTAAGTTCTTCCGCCGATGCGGTATTAATGTTTATTTTCAAAAAAACTTTCTTTTCTTTTTTCTTGACAGGAACAACAACAGACTTTTTAGGCTTAAATGCTTTTTCTGATGCTTTTTCTGATGCTTTTTCAGTCGAAGACAACGGTTTATGATAAGTCTTTTTTTGCTTTGCCTTTTTGGAAACGGAATCCAATTGTGCCTCGAAAGTTTTTATTTCTTTTTCAAACTTGTTTGTTCCTTCAATAAGTTTTTTTTCTTGTCCGGAAAGTAAACTGCAACGATATGCCGCAACGGAAATGATTAAAATAAGCAAAACCGCTATTCCCCTAAGTTCGGATTTTGAAAATGAAAACAAATCTTTCCAACTCATAATAAGCCGTTAATTCCGCCGGTAGCTTCATATCCCTTGTCTATTATAGTAGGACTGTTTATGGCTGCATCTTTTGCCAATCTGTCGCAAGTCTCATTCAGAACATTATTGTTATGCCCACGCACCCAAATAAACTCTACATTTTTGAATTTATTCAACCGTTTCAGCAACTCCTTCCACAAGTCGGGGTTTTTTACACCTTTAAAATTTTTCTTTACCCATCCGTGGATCCACCCTTTGTTTATTGCATTGCTCACATATTGCGAATCGGTATAAATTTCAACGGGCATTCCCACGGCATTTTCATTAAGCAAGTCCAGTGCTTTAATTACGGCAAGCAGTTCCATACGGTTGTTTGTGGTAAGGCGGTAACCTTCTTTGTACTCTTTCTTTTTTTTTACCTCACCGTCAACCACATAAAGCATTACAATTCCCAAACCACCTTGTCCGGGATTGTTTATTGAAGAACCGTCGGTATAAATAACTATCTTTTTGTCTTCTTTACTCATCGTCCAATTTTATTTGCACTACTTCCACACCTACTTTACCCAATAAATCAAGCCCGCTGGTATCGTGGTATTTTTCTTCAAACACCACCCTTTTTATGCCTGCCTGAATTATCAGTTTGGAACATTCCATACACGGGGAAGTGGTTACATACAAAGTTGCGCCTTCGCTGCTGTAATTTGACTTGGCAACTTTTGTAATAGCATTTGCTTCTGCGTGAAGCACATAAGGCTTTGTTTTAAAATTTTCGTCTTCGCACACATTTTCAAAACCCGAAGGAGTTCCGTTATATCCGTCGGAAATTATCATTTTGCCTTTAACAATAATAGCACCTACTTTTTTTCTTTCGCAATAAGAATTTTGTGCCCAAATTTTGGCAATGCGCATATATTGCTTGTCAAATTCAGGTTGTCGGTGCTTATATGGATGAATATCGTAATCCTTTTCCACCATAATATTAACCTTGTTGAATGGTTCCTGTTTTATAATTCAATTCCGAACCGTACATACTGTGTGGTATGCTGAAAATCAATATTGTTATCAGCGATGCCACAATTATTGCAACACGGCTTCGTTTTTTCCAATTTATAATCAATGCAATTATCCAAGTTATAAAAGCTATCAAGGTTTTATTATCCGTTAAATCCCAACCGTAAGGCACTCCTGCCCAATATTCCCCGAAAGCATATTTTTGCACAATTGGACCTAAAATCATTCCTCCGATAAACAATAAACCGAATGCAATCCACGCTGCACGGTAAAATCCGTCCTTGTTTGCAATTGCAAGAATACCGGCATAATTGGCATAAAACATAGCAAAAAACATAAAAAACACGTGAAATATCAAAATCAATCCGGGCACTTCGCCTTTGAAACGAATCACAACGGCATTTTTCCCCGGCACTATTATTTTATTTCCCGTGGCAGTGTCAATTTCAATGTAATATTCCAACTTACCGGCAGGCGGCTGTCCGGGTAATTTAGCAATCAACCCCCCTTCAGTCCTGATAAAAGGAATTGCCGTATATTCTTCATCTACCTTATATCGTTTGAATAACAGTACTGCTTGAACTTCATTGTCTTTAATAGGAAGAAAAACCTCTGCACTGTCACTCCCACCGTGACTTCGCGGCAATTTAAACTTATAAGTTTTGCCGTTTATTTCGATTTTTATACGCTTGGGATAAGTCGGTCCCGTCATTTTTTGATAAACTGCCGCAGATAATGTTATAATCAGTGCTATAAGTATTAACCAAATCTTTTTCATACCTTTATAAATTTACCAATAAAACTTTATGTTCGTCTCCGCGAATAACTTCTACCGTTACGACCCTGCCTTTATGCAATTTTGTCAATCTTGCCATATAGTCGTAAATATTTTTCACAGGCTTACCGTCAAGAGCTATTATTATATCACCTTTTTTCATACCTCCCAAATCGGCAGGTCCGCCTTTGCGAACACCATCTACTTTTAATCCGCGTTTTTCAACACCTGCAAAATCCGGAATAATCCCCAGTGTAACTTTATACCTGAACTTTCGTGAACCTGAAAACTTTTCTCCCGCTTCTTTAAATTTAGGTTTATTATCCAAATTTGCCAAATCAACCAATACATCCCTTACATACCTGCTTGCTTTTTCCATTCCTTCAAAATTTATTTTATCCACATCATCAAAAGGTGTGTGATAATCTTCGTGAATGCCCGTATTAAAATACAAAACAGGTATATTTTTCATATAAAAAGAAGCGTGGTCGGATGGTCCGTAACCACCTTCTGACAAACTTAAATCAAAACCGTATTTTTTATTTTCTTTTTCTACTATTTCCTTATTTACATCCGAAGTACCTACTCCTCCCACATAAAGTTTATTGTCACGCAGTCTTCCTAACATATCAATATTTATCATTGTGGCCACATTGTTCAAATCTATAAGCGGATGATCAGTGAAATATTTCGATCCGAGCAGTCCCATTTCTTCCGCCCCAAACCAAATAAACATAATGCTTCTTTTATGCTTCATATTCTTTACAGCCCTTGCAATCTCCAGTACGGCTACACTTCCTGATCCGTTATCATCGGCTCCATTGTGTACGGCAATTGTATCGGGAATTCTGGAACCTGAACCTTCACCGCCGTAGCCCAAATGATCGTAATGTGCACCTATAATAACCCATTCGTTTTTTAATTTTTCGTCTTGTCCCGGGAAATACGCAATTATGTTATAGGTTTTAGCCTTTTTTTGCAATACTCCTATATTGGCAAGTAATTGGGTATGTGTATCAATAGCTTTATGCTTTTCTTATTTTGACTCGGCATATTCTTTTTCCAATTTTTCAATGGTTTTGCCTTGCGAAGACAAAATTTTGTTTGCAACTTTTCTGGTAATATTTATAACGCCGATACCTGCATCTGCATTTGATTTGTCATAAGTCAAAGGTATTAGCCCGTCTCTTTCGTCAGTAGTTACGCCTTGCACAAAAATAATGCCTATAGCCCCTTTGTCTCTTGCTGTAATCGCTTTTGACCTGAGAGAAGAAAATTGCGAATATATGTCTTTTTCATCGTCTTTCAACTCAGGATAATCAGTTAAAACCATTACCCATTTCCCTTTAACATCCAATCCATCATAATCATTTATTTTTTTACCGTCTGCCTCAAAATCAAATCCGTACCACGCAAAAACCACATCACCTTCGAATTTTCCGTTTTTTGTAAAAGCAATCGGAATAAAATCTTTTTTTACAGCAAAATCCTTTTTACCCGAGAGTTCCATAAAATTGGATTTCGCCAGAGCAATGTCAGTTACTACATAAAAAGGTTGACGGTAATCTTTCCCGTAAGGCTTAATTCCGTTTTGCTTCAATACACTAATGATATAATCTGCTGCTTTTTCTCCACCTGGTTTACCGGGTTTTCTGCCTTCCAGACTGTCTGATGCCAAAACTTCCAAATATTTTTTAAGATATTGCTTGTCTTGAGCATCAACTTTAAAGATTACAGATAATATTGTTATGATTAAAAAAATGCTGTACTGTTTCATAATTTTGATTATTTACTTGTTTCGTTAAAGAAAATCGTTTTAGAAATACTTTGTCCGTTTTTAAAATAGAAAGTACCTCCCCAAGAGTGTTGTACT
>JALWKH010000189.1 GCA_026996635.1 Bacteroidales bacterium
TTCGGCATCGGTTTCAATGATGGCCACGGGCTCACCGATTTTGACCACATCGCCTTCGTTGAACAATTTTTCTTTGAGCACGCCGGCCACTTCGGATGGCACTTCGGAGTCCACCTTGTCGGTGGCCACTTCGAACACGGCTTCGTCTTCTTCGATGCGGTCGCCCACGTTTTTGAGCCAGGTGGTCAACGTTGCTTCAATGACGCCTTCGCCCATGTGGGGGAGTTTGAGTTTATACAGTGGCATAGGATTTCGCGTTTTAGAGCGAAAATACGGAATTTTGCGCAACCTGCATTGACCATTGTCATCGATTGGATGCGGTTTGCCGGGCGCTTCGGAGCCGCCGGGGCGTCTCCTACGCGGCTCCGCAAGCCGGCGGCTTCCTTGGGCCGGCGCCATGGGCCGCACCTTGTCTTGCTTCGCGGCTCGGGGAGCCGGCACGCTTCGCCTATGGCTTTGCGTTGGTCTCCCTTCACACGCTGCGGAGCCACCTGCGGTGTCTCCTTGCGGCCCTCAGAGCCCTTCGGTCTCTTCGGGAACCGGCGAACCCGCACGCGGTTTCGCCTTCTATATTTACAGTAGTGGAATATCCATAAACCCGGAGTTTCAACCGAAGCCGGATGCCCCATGTAGCCGCGCGATTTATCGCGCGGAAAAGCGATTTATCGCGCGGAAAAGGGCGCCTTTTGATGTAGGTTAATGTATAATGCCACCGGTGGCAGGAGGCACCGACGGAGCAGGCTTCCGGTGGCCGACACACAGGTCACGCTTGTTTTTCTTCGCTTATCGCCGGGACGGCCGTGGCCGGCCCGGCTTTGTGGATAAATATAAATATTCATTAAATAGCTTGTTATGAACTAATTATACACAACAAAATAGTTGCATAAATGGAAAATATAAGTAATTTTGTGACCATATATAACCGTTGACCATAATTAAAATGAACGAGAAAACCATTCAAATAAAAGAAATTTTTGACCCCTATTATTCTGCACCTATTGAAGTGTGGGACACTTTTGCCAAAAGGTTAAAAACAGCAACCTTTAATAAAAACGAAGAGATAAAATTGCCCAATACCACAGAGAAAAAACTATACATTATTAACAAGGGGTCAGCAGGTATTTTTTTATGGAAAGAAAATCATCCGGTATGTATTGATTTGTGTTTTGAAAATGATTTTTTTGGTGATTATATGTCATTACTTATCCAAAAACCTACACCGCTTTATACTGTTTGCTTTGAAGAAACCGAAATGTTTTATATTACTTATTCAGATTTAATGGATTTATACGAAAATTCGAAATTCGGTGCTAAAATCGGCAGAATTGCAGCAGAAAGTCTTTTTATTCATAAGCAATCGCAACAAATTGAATTACTGACACAAACAGCAGAACAGCGATACAAGTATTTACTCTCTAAACAACCACATATTATTCAAAGAGTTCCTTTAAAACATATTGCTTCCTATCTTGGAATTACTGCCGAAAGTCTGAGCCGAATCAGGAAAAAAATCGTAAAATAATTCATTACTTACCATAGGTCAATTTTTATACAAATACCGCGTCTTACCTTTGCTCTAAAATAAAAAGGTAAAACAATGAAAGCAATTAAATTATTACTCATTCTACTAACAATTGTTTCGTGTTCAACACCAAAAGAAATTGTTAAAAAGAATAATTTATCCCCTCGCATAAATTGTTTAGGCAAGGGAAAATATACTATTGTAATGGATGCAGGTTTAGGTAATTGGTCATTATTCTATAAACCCCTTGCAAATAAGTTGGCAAAAAATTACAAGGTTTGTCTTATTGATAGAGCAGGATATGCTATGAATTATGTGACAACACAACCGAGAGACGCCAAGACTTTTGCAATAAAAATGAATAAAGCATTAGTTGAAAAAGGAATAACAAATAATATTATCCTTGTCGGACATTCCTTAGGTGGTTTGCACGTAAGAATGTATCAATCTCTTTACCCTGAAAAAGTAAAAGCCATAGTCTTACTTGATGCTGCCAGTCCAAATCAATTTGAAAGCTTGCCCAAAGAATTTGAAGAATTGAAAAATAATCAAGTAAAATCATTAGATAAAGTGATAAAACTTGCTCAAAAAGGTTATTTAAAATATAGTAAAAGTAAGATACCCACTTTTGGTTTACCGAAAGAACTATTGGATGATTACTATGAAGTAACCACCCAACCTGAATACTACTTTACTTTGCAAAAAGAAACGGAGTGGTTTGATAAAAGTCTTAAACAAGTCGGAGAATTAGGTGATTTAGGCAATTTACCACTTCTTGTAATCGGTTCAAAAAACAGTATGAACGAAAGTTTGTTACCCGGGAAAACAAAGAATTATCCATTTGAAAGACATAATAAAATCTGGTTGAAACTACAAGAAAAATTAAGTGAATTATCAAGTAATTCAACTTTTATTGTGAGTGAAAAAGACCATTACTTAAACGTTACAGACATTAATTTAGTTTATAATTCAATGATACAATTTTTTAAGAAAAATCAATTATGAAAAAAATTAAACTAAATACTTGGTCATTATTGATATTGCCACCCTTATTTTTTCTGATAAATATCGTTGTTTTTTCCATATACTTTGGCACAAGCGGTCAATATACAGATGAGCAAATTACCCGTAAAATAAATGAAAATATCCCATTATTATTGCTTATTTCGCAGATTGAAATGTTAGGGATGCTGCTATATTATTCTAAACAAAATGATAGGAATATATTAAAAGAGACCTTTGCTTCAAACAGAGTAAAAAAAGATATCATATCAGGAGTATTTCTCGGATTATTTATTGCCTTGTTATATAAATTTATAATCTCGGATTTTATCATATACCTGCAAAATAGTATAGGTGATTATGTTCCCAAAGGTTCACTTAACAGTTTAAAAGGAAATTTAATTATTTTTGGCATAGCAAACGTTATTCTTGCACCATTTGTAGAAGAAAACATTTATCGAAATATCACGCTTTTCAAATTTCAATCAAAATATGGTAATTATGTTGCTATTATAATTTCATCCGTTTTTTTTGGAATATTACATTGGCTTGGTGGATTTTGGTATATGCTCGCAACATTATTTTTTATTGGTATTCCTTTTGCTATAATTTCTGTAAAAAGAAGGAATATTTTATTGGTTTTTATTGCTCATTTGACTTTAAATATTCTCGAATTTATAATGTAAAAAAATAACTATGGTCAACAAAAGTATAAGTAATAGTGAGAAAGTGCATACTTCAAAGTTTGTTCTTTTTTTGTATATCTATGCTAACCGAAAGCTAAGTGTATTTTTAGCCGTCACTACTCATACATAAACCGTTGACGAGTATGCAAAAATGACAAAAAAGATAGTAAAATATAAAGAATGGACTTTTGAAGTCGACTATAAACGAACCAAAGAAATCTACGACAAGATAGAATTTGGAAGTCCGGAAGTATGTGGCTGCAACCACTGTAAAAATTTTGCGGCAAATAGGGAAAGAATTTATCCTGACGAAATAAAAGACTTGCTTTCAAAAATTGGAATTGACTATAAAAAGGAATCTGAAATTTACCACATGGCACGTCTTGACAATGGACTTCACCTCTACGGAGGCTGGTTTCACTTCAAGGGTAAAATAATAGAAGGAAAAGACTGCAAAATTGAATTACCGGATGGCGGCTGGACTTGGGATTCCGTAAATGTGAAAGACGGTTTTAGTATTGCATTTATGAAAGGTTCAGCTCTATCCTATTTTGACAAAAACGAAAAAGATGATTTAATCCAAATAGAATTCATTGTGAATTCCGAGTGGGTTATCGACAAAGAATTAGAAAGTGATTAGAAAGGAAATAGCAAGATCCGCCAATAAAAAATGGCGCCTGCCGCTATTAGTTGTAATTTTGGAAGGTAATACATAAAATAAATTAGTCGTAACTAGAAAAGTAATCGTTTCATAAACCCAAACTACACATAGCCAGGGGTGAGTCATTCCGGCAAAGTTTTGCCGGCGTAAGCAGGGCAAAATGCCGAGGAATCGCTTCGCGGATTGGGCAATAGGAACGCAAAATTCCGCCTTGGATGAATTGTGCGTATTGAGATTTCTCAGACGCACCTTTCGGGCGCTCCATCGAAATAACATACTACTTCAATGTTTGCAGTAGTGGGCAAGCATAATTCCGGAGTTTTAACCGAAGCCGGATGTTCAATTGTGGACGCGCGATTTATCGCGCGCCAAATGCGCCAGGGATGGGAGCGGTTATGCGGCGTGGGGGAAGGGCTTGGTTTGCCGCCGGCGGCGGGGGCTCGCAGCGCAAGAGACCACGGCGCCGGCATTTGGCAAACCAGCCTTCCCCGAGACGCATTTAAGCGGACAGCCCGGTCCCGACATCGCGTAGCGATGTGCGGGAGGCGCCCAAAAAATAAATACGGCACCAGGTTTAGGATAAAAACGCTAATTTTGAAGCAAAACTGCGGGATTGGACGAACATCAAGGGCATATCCTTATCTTTGTGTCGCGGCGCAGT
>JALWKH010000190.1 GCA_026996635.1 Bacteroidales bacterium
TTGGAATCCCACAATCAGAACAATAATTATGTACTATAGTGCAGAGAGAATATGTTCTTACAATTTCGGTTAATTTTTTAATATCAATATTATACTTTTCACATATTTTTGTTGGTTTGTTGCAAAAATCATTATTATCAATTTCCCAATATTCTTGTATTATTTTAGAATATTCATCCGGGGTATTCAAAACAAAATAAATATTATAACCTATCATAAAATGTTTATTAATTTACACAATTTTACTAAAAATTCCGTAATTCCAAGTAGATATCGCAAGATAATTCAATGGGAGCTTTAAAATTCTATTAAAGATGTTTCAACAGGAAGTCGGCGAAGTATTTTTTTGAGTCGTAAAAAATGTCTGTGATTTCCAATCCGGCGTTTTGTGCCATTTTTATTATTTCCGCTTCGTCGAATTTGAAAGACCTACCGATAAAGATTTTTTCATCTTCTTTGAATTCTATTTCAGTGCCGGTTGCTGCCAAATAAACGGTATGCGTGGTTTTAGAGATAAAAAACCATTTGTATTCACCTGTTTCCGCAGAGTATTCAGTATGGTATTCAAACAAATTTTTATCAAAATCGGCTTGTAGTTCGCGGTTTATCCTTTCGAACAAATAAAAGCACCAATTCCGGCAAGTTTCACGGTAAGCACGGTGTAGAATTTTTTCATCTTTTTTCAAATCAAGCCCCAGCAGTAAAAAATCTCCCGGTTTGGTGTAGCTGTGTATGAATTTCAAAAATTCTTGTTGTTCATTTTTGTCCAAATTGCCGAAACTGTTGCCGAGAAACAGCAAGAATAAATTCTTTTCGGTTGAAATTTTTTGCATCGCAGAATAATAATCAGCCTCAACCGGTAAAATATCAATTTGCGGAAACATTTTCTTAAATTCCCGTGAAATATTGACCAAATACCTGTGACTGATGTCTATTGGAATGTATGCTTTGAGTTTGCCCGCTTTATTTAATGCGTTGAGTATAAGTTTTGTTTTACTGCCTTCGCCTGCACCTAAATCTGCAACGGTAACATTTTGCGGAAGGTAGTTTGTTATGTTTTCGGAGTGGGTGTTCAATATTTCATTTTCGCAGTGTGCAGGGTAGTAATCGGGGTTTAACAGTAGTTCTTCGAAATAAATGCTGCCTTGGTTGTCGTCGTAATATACGCTGTCGGGAATGTATTTTTGCGGAGAAGTAAGACCTTTTATTATCGATTCTGTAAAAAAATTCGTTGCCATCACAGCAAAAATAAAAACCCCTCAATGCTTGCGGCAAAGAGGGGTAAAGAGTTTTAAAGCTTGAACATATCCATAAAGCTGTCAATGTCTTTTACTTGTATGATGTCTTCTTTTGCTAGCACTTCAAAATATGATTTCAGCTTTTTAATGAGTGGTTCGCCGCTTACATAATGGAAGTTCACTCTTTCAAGGAAGCGTTCTACCCTGTCCACAGGTTGCCTCATCATATCAAATGACAGCATAGCGGCTTCTTCCCTGTTTTCGTTTACCCAGTTTATTGCTTTTTCAAGCTCTGCCAATACCAGCTTGGCGGCTTCCGGGTGTTCGCGTACGAATTCGCCTTTGAACATAATACCTGCGTTCGGGAAACTGCCGAAACCGGGGTTAAACTTATTCCAAATTTCGTTGTAGGATATTTCGGAATATTCCACACCTTGATCTTCAAGTATTTTTACGGCGTAACTTGCTTCAGGCTCACGCAAAATTACAGTATCGTACCTGCCTGTAACAAATCCTTGGTAAATTTCTTCGGGTCTGCCGAACGGCTCACCGTATTTGAAAACAAAGTCATCGGGGTTCAATCCGCTTGCTTTTATCAGATACCTGGTAATTTTAGCAGGAGGTGCGTCTGCAAATAGTGGCGTGCGTATTTCGTGGCCGATTAAATCTTCGAAACTTTCAGCTTTGTACCCGCGTGTGAGCAATACAAAGTTATCCCAAACAAAAACAGCCGGGAAGACCACATCATTGTTTACGAGTTTGAGGCTGGTAATTACGGCAGAAAAACTTATGTCGGCTTTTTTGTTTACAACCCAGCTCAAGTGTTTTTCTGTTTCTTCCCATACTTTAAGTTGTTTTATGCGGACATTCTTACGCAATTCTTCCGATTGTAACAACCTCATTATTACGGGATATGCTACGGGAGTTGCCGATTGAATTACCACTTCGGGTTTTTCTCCGCCGAATTTATTTTCTTCTCCTTCCGATGCTGCAGTTGGGGTCTTGTAAAAATATACCCAAACTTCATCGGGTGCCACTTGTTCCATTTGGGCTTCAAATCCCATTTCGAGCAGCATATTTATTATCGGATATGGTTGGAATCTTTGAATAAGAATAAATCCGTCTCCTTCATCGAGGTCATAAGCTTTTTGCATAATTATATCAAATGGGTCGGTGTCCATCATTCTTACATCAAGTATGTCAAAATAGTCTTTCTTTTCTGTCCAGTCTTCCACTTCGGGCTGTTCGGGGTTGAAAATGGAAAGCCTGTATTCGTGGTTTTTAGTCAGATTGTATTTGTAACCGAGGCCTTCTACAACTTTAATTATTACTTCGGGCATATCGGCAGAAATGATAATCAAATTTTGTTGCGGTCCTAACTTCGAGATTTTTTCTACCAATGTGTCGTAAGTGTCATCATTGAGTACATAAATTTCTTTTGACTCGGGCCAAGTGATTTCTTCACCGAGTTTTTCTTCAACATTCATATCTCTTTCCTTGAGGCATTCGGGCATCGAATTTACAAGTTTTTCTTCTACGCCGAGATATTTGTTTATAGTGTGTAAGATTTCACAAATGGAAACACCGGTAACTTTTGCCGCATCGTTGAAAGTGGCAAAACGTGCCAGAGTATTGTACATTACGGGGTTTTGTATCCTCTTGAATTTGGGTGAAAGCTTAAGTAAAACATCTTTTAATTCGGGGTATTTATCCAAAACTTCCTTGACATTGCTTTTGCCGATAACGGGTTGTATTTGTTCATTATTTTCTTCTTTAATCTCTATAATGGCTTCAACGGGACAAGCATCTGCCGCATCTTGTGCCAATTCTTCTTCTTCTTTGTCTTCGGGTTGTTTTACAACAAAAGCCTTGTTGTCGTTATTCATTTGGAAAATTTTATCGCTAATCCCAACGCAAGCCATACATCCGATACATTCGTCGGTTATGGTAAATTTTTTCAGTTTCATTTTACTAAAATTTAATTTCTATCACAAAGGTACGGCTATGGACATAAAAGGTTTATACCTAAAATTTATGATTTTAAATTTGTTCCTGCAAATTACCTAAATGTAATTACCTGAAATATGTTACCAGTGTAAATTGAGGTTTCAGGTTGTAATGTTTATTAACTAATATTATAGTTAATGACCATTAGTTGTTGCCCCACTTTTCCGCAATGAAGTCCAACAGGTTAATGTTTTCTTCAAGTGACGGGGAAGTCAGGAGTTTGATTTTTGTTTCGCGGAAGTTGGGCAATCCTTTGAAGTAATTTACATAATGGCGGCGCATAAGCAGTACTCCGACTCTTTCGCCGTAAAATTTTACATTCTCGTTCAAATGTTCTTTTGCTATTGCCACTTTTTCTTTTACACTCGGTTCCTGCAGTAAAATACCTTCCCGGATATATTTTGCCACATTTCTGAAAATCCACGGAGCACCTATTGCACCACGGCCTATCATAATGCCGTCTATTTTATATTTTTCAAACTTTTCCAAAGCCGATTCGGGTGATGTTATGTCGCCGTTACCTACAATGTAGGTTTTAAGGTTCGGTATTGCCGTAATTTTCTCAAAAATGCTCCAATCAGCTTTTCCGGAGTACATTTGCTCACGTGTGCGGGCGTGAATGGTTATTACTTTTATGCCTGTGTCTTGCAGCCTTTTTACCACATCCACAATGTTTATGCTGTTTTCACTCCAACCTATGCGGGTTTTTACCGTAACGGGAATTTTTACGGCTTTTGCAACATCTTTCGCTATTTTTACCAGTAAGTCGGGAGTTTTGAGCATAGCGGACCCTGCCCCGCGCTTTACGATTTTTTTTACGGGGCAACCGAAATTCAGGTCTATGAAGTCGGGTTTTACGGTTTCCACTATTTTGGCAGCTTCTACCATTGTGTCGTGGTCGTGTCCGTAAATTTGTACTCCGATGGGCCGCTCATAGTCGAGTATTTTCATTTTGTCTATCGTCTTTTGCACATTGCGTATGAGTGCATCCGACGATACAAATTCGGTAATCATTATGTCCGCACCGAATTTTTTGCACAGTTTGCGGAAAGGAATGTCCGTAACATCTTCCATCGGTGCCAAATACACCGGACGGTCTATGTCAATGCTACCGAATTTCATAACTCGTGCCAGTTCCTTTTGTTTAGGCTGCGGTTATATTCGCGTTCTTTTATCGATTGGCGTTTGTCGTGCAGTTTTTTACCTTTTGCAAGTGCTATTTCCAGTTTCGCAAGTCCTTTGTTGTTTATAAAAAGCCTTACGG
>JALWKH010000191.1 GCA_026996635.1 Bacteroidales bacterium
GGAATATAATATTTTAATGCTATGATTTTACTTGCAGACAGCGGATCTACAAAAACCGAATGGGTGCTATTGGACGGCAATACGGTAAAAGCCAAATTTTTTACGGCGGGGCTTAATCCTTATTTTGTTGATTCGGAGTTTGTAACTGCAGAAGTCAAAAAGCACTTTCCAAGTGAAATAGACAGTGGTAAAGTTGAAGAAATTTACTTTTACGGAGCGGGTTGCTCATCTGCTGGCAGGTGTGAGGTGATACGAAGCGGGCTGGCGGCTATTTTTGATAACGCAGCGGTGAATGTAAACCACGATATTTACGGTGCTGCGGTAGCTTTGTTCGGCAACAATCCGGGTATTGCAATGATTCTCGGAACAGGATCCAATTCGTGTGTTTACAACGGCAGTGAGATAACTGCCAATATACCTGCTCTAGGTTACATTTTGGGTGATGAGGGCAGCGGGGCTTTTTTCGGACTGCAACTCGTAAAGGATTACCTTAACAATGAAATGCCTGCACAAATTCGCGAAAAGTTTGCAGAAAAATATCCGCTCACAAGGGAAGAAATTATTGATAGTGTTTACAAAAAGCCGTTCCCGAACAGGTTTTTGGCTTCTTTTGCACCTTTCCTTTCCGAATACAAAACTGACGAATACATAAAAAAAATGGTGTCGGAAGGCTTTGAGTTGTTTTTCAAGCGCCACATCTTGCCTTATGACAATGCTCACGGCTATTCTCTTGGCTGCGTGGGGTCTGTCGGTTACTTCTTGGCAGATATTTTGGAAGAAACCTCAAAAAAGTTTAACTTTGACAAGATTAGAATTATCCGCAGCCCGATGGACGGACTCGTGGATTTTTTTACTAAAAAGCAAAAATGAATAACAGACCTTTGGTCAAGCTGATACTCCCTTTTGTGGCGGGAATGTTTGCCGCTAAATTCTATCCTTTTGCCGGGAATTTAATTGTGCTTCTTGGCGTTTTGCTTACTTCTTTTGCTGTTTTCCTTCTGCTCAAATTTGCGGCAAAACGCTTGTCGGGGCTTATTTATCCTTCCGTTTTTGTTTATGTTACAATGTTGGTGGCGGGATATGTACTTTATTCGCTTACTTGGCGGCAAAACCTTAAAAGTGCCGAAAGCCTGAAAGGCGGGTTTATGGTCGGCAAAGTGGCTACCATACCAAAGAATACCGGCAAGACCGTAAAAGTTGTGTTGAATGTGGAAGCCATAAAGCACGCCGACCAATGGAACAAAGTGGACGGAAAGGTTGTGGTTTATTTCAAAGACAGTGCCGCTGCAGGGCTGAAACTTGGAGACAGGCTCCTGCTTGATGTCAAGTTGCACGATGTGGAAGATGCCGGCAATCCCGAGGAGTTCAGCTACAAAAATTATTTGGCGTTTCACTTCATTACCAAACAAGCGTTTATTGATGCAGGAAAGTGGAAGAAGTTGGGTGGTGATGTTTCTTTTTTTTCGCAAGGAGGCAAAATCAGGGAAAAAGTCCTTAAAATCATTGACTCATCTGGCTTGAGTGAAGAAAACAAGGCTGTGATTAAGGCTCTTACAGTTGGCTACAAAGACAATTTGCAAGCCGAAACCAAGCAAAAATTCTCATCAACGGGAGCAATGCACGTATTGGCTGTATCGGGATTGCACGTTGGTATAATTTTCATTATTCTGAACTTTTTGCTTTTCCCTGTCCGCAAGGTGTCAAAAAATGTGGTGTTGCCGTCGTTGATAATTATTTTGCTGTTGTGGTTGTATGCTGCCGTTACAGGCTTGTCGCCGTCGGTAACCCGTGCTACTTTGATGTTTACTTTGGTGCAAACAGGCAAAATGATAAAACGGGATACGGACATTTACAATACCATTGCGGCATCGGCGTTTATCATCCTGCTGGTAAATCCGTTTACAATAAACTCCATTGGTTTTTGGCTTTCGTATTCGGCAGTAATTGGTATAATAATCCTTTATCCCGTATTTTACCGCCGTGTTTACATCAATACCGAGAGAGGTTTTTTGTTCAAAGCGGTTGATAAAATCTGGGCGTTGATTTCGGTGTCGCTGGCGGCACAAATTGCCACATTGCCCATAACCATTTACTTTTTTCATTCTTTCCCCACATATTTTCTCCTTACAAACCTTGTGGTGATTCCTATTGTGCCGTTTATTATGTATTCGGCTTTCGGAATGATAGTGTTTTCCGGTGTGCCGGTGCTTTTCGGTTGGTTAGCCAAACTTACCGGATTGATTACGGGCTTTATGATTTCATTGCTTGAGAAGATTGAAACGCTACCATTTCATTCCTTAACGGGCTTGAGCCTTTCCACTGTTAATTTCCTGCTATTGTATTTTTTGATAATATTCCTTTTGCTTTATTTGGTTGAGAAAAAGCGGTTTATGCTTCCTGCCGCTCTTGTGGCATTACTCATTATGTTGGCGGTTAATACTTATTCAATTTACAGTGGACAGGGCAGAAAAGTTTTTGTGGTGTATAACATAAGCGGGTACAGTGCTATGAATTTTATTGACGGCAGGGATAATATCATTGTGTCGGATGTAAAGTCTGACGAAAATAAATTGAATTATGCGGCAAAAAATTATTGGCTAAAACTCGGGTTGGAAAAAGAAAAAATAATTGATGCGGATAAACTTAATGACAAGTTTTTGTTTTCGGCATTTTGGACAATTGACAATCCTGCTTTTTTCTTTTACAGGAATTACATAAAGTTTTACGGCTTGCGGCTTGCCGTGGTCGATAGTAAGTTTGACAATAAATTCTACCCCGTGCCTGTTAAGTTAAACCTTGATTATGTGATATTGCGGGAAAATGCAAATGTCAAGGTCAGCGATTTGATGAAGATTTACAAGTTTAAGCAATTGATAATAGACAGCAGCAATTCATTCTACAAAATCAAAAAGTGGCAACAGGAGTGCAAAAGGCTTAATGTTCCTTGTTTTGTCGTGAGGCAGCAGGGTGCTTTTGTTAAGCCTATCCAAGCATAATTTCTAACGCCGTGCTGATAAAAATTCCTGCGGTTTCGGTTCTCAAACGCTTACCGGAGAGCAATATGGGCTTAAATCCTTTTTTCTGGGCAAGGTCAATTTCTCCTTGGGTAAATCCGCCTTCGGGACCTACGAGAAAAATGTAATTACTGTTCTTATTGACAGGGATTTGTCTTATGTGTAAGTCGCCGTTGCAAAGAGCAATGTATTTTTCTTTTGTTGCTGTTTCGTTCAATGCCGATTCAAATTTTACAAGTCCCGAAAGTTCTGGCAAATGGTAGGTTAAAGACTGCTTACCTGCACTGCGGGCTATTTTTTTGTACCTGTCGAGGTTGATTTTGTTCCGTTCGGTATTTTTAGTGTTTACAAAGATTATTTTGTCCACACCAATTTCCACAGCTTTCTCAATAAACCATTCTGTCCTTTCGTTGTGCTTTGTGGGTGCAATTGCTATTGTCAATTCATAAGTTTTGCGTTTCGGAGAATGGCGGACTTCTTCTATTTGTATTTCAACTTTCTTTTTTCCTGCTTTTACGGCTGTACCTTCGGCATAATTGCCTTTCCCGTCGGACACCAAGACCTTATCTTGTTCCTTCAGCCTTAACACATTAAAATGCCGGCTTTCTTCTTCGTCCAAAGTGATTAAGCCGGCAGTAAGTTTATCTGTGTAAAACAAATTCATTTTCGTGCTATTCGGTGTTTAGAATCAAAGGTAATCCGTTTTTGCCGCCGCCGATAACTACAATCTTGGAATTTTGTGATTTAGACAGTTCCAGAGTAGCATCAATACCTTTCATACGCAATAGTTTGTCGGTAAGGCTTTTGTTGATTATATCATTGGCACGTGCTATACCTTCAGCTTCAATTCTTTTTCTTTCGGCTTCGCTTTTTTCTTTTTCGAGTTTGAATTGGTATGCAAGTGCTTCTTGTTCCTGTTGCAATTTGGCATCAATTGCTTGGCGTATTCTGTCGGGAAGTTTTATGGAACGGATAAGCAGGGCTTTCATATCTATGTAGTTCTTTTTGAGGATCTTGCCCGTTTCTTCTATGATTTGCTTTTCTACTTCCGTTCGTTTTGTGGAATAAATTTCTTCGGCAATGTATTTCCCCATAATTGTTCTAACTGCTGAACGAACTTCAGGAATAACAAGAATATTTACATAATCAGGCCCGAATTTTTCGTGCAAATAGCCTATTTTGTCATATGTGGGGTTAAATCTTACAGTGACATCCACATTAATGGAAAGTCCGTTTTTATCGAGAATATCCATAGTTTCTTCACGGCTTTGTTCCCTTACATCATACACATAAAAGTCGTTCCACGGAGCAATAACATAAAATCCCGGAGTGAAAATGTGTTCTTTGTCAAGTCCTGTTGTAAATTTTCTGAATATTACGGCACGTTCACCCGGGTGCACTACTTTGAACATTGAGGTGCCGAAAATTATTAATAAAACAATTATTACAGTGGCTATAACAATGATTTTGGATACATTTTTGG
>JALWKH010000192.1 GCA_026996635.1 Bacteroidales bacterium
GATAAACGGATCTACCACAATGCTTTTCAACCTTTTTGATATAGTAGAAGTAATGATTAAAAACCTCCAAAATCTTACCGAATACCAACAGGAATTAAATGAAATAATAAAAAGCCAATCACATTTCATCAACTTAGTAAACATAACCAGACAAATTTCAGAAAACTTAAGCAAGCCTGAAACAATACTAAATTTAATAACTGATGTAAAGCATTATTACCAAACGCTTTTTGAAAAACAGGCTAACATAATTTTACAAAAAACACACAAGGACAAAATAAAAATCCTTACCCACAGCAACAGTTCAAGCATAAAAAATGTGATAATCCACATTAAAGACAAAGTAAAAAGCATTGAAATAGTACAGACCGTATCAACTCCCGGAGACGAAGGCAAATTACAAGCTGACTTTTTTTGTGAAAACGACATCCCTGTTACACTCATTGATGATTCTGCAGTGGCAAATTATAGCCCTGAAGTGGATTTTATCCTATCGGGTTGCGACCAATACAACAATACACACTTTGTAAACAAAACCGGTACACTAAATATTGCAATCATAGCAAAACATTATGATATAAAGCTCTATGTTTTGTGCGACAAATACAAACGGACAACAAATCTTTCCGAAAAAAATACATCTAAAGCCCAATGCCCCAAAACCATAAGTTATATTTTAGAAAAAATCCCGCTTGAATATGCATCGGAAATTATAGATTAGTTAATGCACGGGGCAACTTTTTGAGTATATTTGTAGGTCATAAAACAAAAAGATATGAAGAAATTATTTTTTACGGCAATTATCATTTTAGGTGCTTTTCTTTCCAACTCGCAAGATACGATTTCGGTTTTACAATATAATTTGTTGAATTACGGCAATAATACTGATTATTGCGACCAGAACAATAATAACATTGACACCAAAAACGAGAACATCAGGATTTTACTACAATACTACACACCCGATATTATTTCCGTAAACGAAATGGTAAATGACAGTTACAAAGCGATTTACCTCTTGAATAATGCATTAAACACAGACGGACGCACTTTCTATAAAAATGTGGCAATGACCAATCTGTCAGGGAGTGATATTGTAAATATGCTATATTACGACAAAAGAAAATTCACTCTCGAATATCAAGAAGCAGTAGCAACTTCTCTACGTGACATAAACATTTATCACTTTTATTACAACTCACCCGATTTACAAAACGGTGACACTGTAAGGCTTGTTTGTATTTCCGCCCACCTAAAAGCAGGAAGTTACAGCAGCGATGCAGCAACACGGGCAGATATGACTTCAACTCTTATGAATTATTTAAAAAATCATAACATAGACGGCAATGTGATAATGATGGGAGATTTTAACCTTTATTCAAGCAGTGAAGAAGCATATCAAAACATTGTTAATTACAGTGTGGAAACTTACAGGCTATACGATCCTGTAAATATGTCGGGCGATTGGAGCAACAATTCGTATTACAGAATGTACCACTCACAATCAACTCACTACAGTTCAGGATGTTATGCAGGTGGTGGATTGGATGATAGGTTTGACTTTATCCTTATCTCACAAGAAATCAGAGACGACATTTATAAAATCAAATATATTCCCGATTCATACAAAGTAATAGGACAAGACGGTCAGCATTTTAATGCAGCATTAACCGATGCACCCGAAAACAGTATGTATCCGCAGGATCTTGTTCAAGCATTATACAATATCAGCGACCACCTTCCGGTAACATTAAAATTAAGAATAGACCAAACTCCTGTTATTGGTGTTCAAGAACAAGAAACAAACGAAAAAATATTTGTAAGCACACTTGTAAAAAACCAAATATCCGTAGAATTGCCCGGCACTTATAATTATACTTTAAGTGACATCACAGGTAAACCCTTAAAACAAGGGAAAGTTAACCGGAAAGATATAATTCCTGTTGATAACCTAAAGCCGGGAATTTATTTTCTTAATTTAAAAGATAACAACAAGCCTGTTAAAACATTCAAAGTCGTAAAATATTAGTTTTAGTCCAACTTTGAAGAAAGCGGATATTTAAGGTTTTTGTAAGATTTCAATCTTACTTTTACCGAACCTACCGAAATAGGAGACTCTATCCAAATAGGTATATGGTTTTTGTCGTCTGTAATCCAAATAGTCATAGTTTCTCCACCTTTGAACTCCAAACTGGGAACTGTTAGTACTTTAAGTTTAATAGCCTTATATTTTCCTATTTTTTTATTCTTAAAAATTTCCTTTCCGATATACCTGAAATAAAGTTTTGCGAACTTGCGGTCTAACATTATTGAAACAGGCACTTTTTGGTTTTCCTTTAAGCGATCAAAATCCAATGTTCGTGAATAGTAAATTATTGATAATAAATCATAAGTATTATCACTTACTTTAACCGTATCCAAGTGGTGAGAACCCGTATTTCCTTTTCTCTCGGCATAAACCAATTTTTTTCTTCTGATAAATTTATAGGTTATTTTAAACTTATAATCACCTTCTTGAATATCCCTTAAAAAATACACAGGCTTTAAAGATTCCGGATAAACTATACTCTTGTAATAATCCCTGACTTTGAAAAATTTATCCCAACTGCTGTAAGTTTTTCCCCAACCTTCCAATTCAAGGAAATTCATATTTTTGATTTTCCTCTCTTTCACGGAAAATTTTGCTTCCCCAACATCAATCCAGATAAATCCCCAATTATAAGAAACAATGTATGAAACTTCTTCCCCCGGCTTAAAAGGATATTCTTTTTGAGAATGTGCAACCTTATTTATAAGCAAGTAAAACAATGTAAACGCAATATATTTAAAAACCTTCATTTGATAATTTTTGAGAATAAAGTTACACTTTTTATGCCAAAAAAAAGGCTGCCACTACGGACAGCCTTTTTGCACTATTATAAACACTTGATTTTAAGCAGTTTCTTCTGCTGCTTCGTATTCTTTCAACAATTTTTCCTGTACATCGTGCGGAACAGGTGCATATTCATCAAACTTCATTGTAAATGTTGCCCTACCACCTGTAACAGATTTAAGTGCAGTAGAGTAGCTCCTCAATTCAGCAAGCGGTACTTTGGCAATGATTTTTTCAAATCCGTTTTCGCTTGAACTACCTTGCAAAATAGCTCTTCTTGTTTGAAGGTCACTTATCACATCACCCATTCTATCGGTTGGTGTAAGTATTTCTAACAAATAAATAGGTTCAAGAATCTTCGGTCCCGCCTTTTTAAATGCATCCTTAAAGGCATTTCTACCTGCAATCTTAAATGAAATTTCATTTGAGTCAACCGGGTGCATCTTACCGTCAAATACATAAACTCTAATATCACGAGCATAAGAACCTGTTAGCGGTCCTTCTTCCATTTTTTCCATAATACCTTTAAGGATTGCCGGCATAAATTTACTGTCGATTACACCACCTACGATACAGTTGTAATATTCAAGCTTACCGCCCCAATCAAGGTCGATAACTTGTTTATCCCTAATTGTCAATTTAATGTCTTTACCTTCAAGTTTGAAAGATGTAGATTCGGGTGCACCTTCTACATAAGGTTCAATTACGAGGTGTACTTCACCGAATTGTCCTGCACCACCCGATTGTTTTTTGTGCCTGTAGCTTGCATAAGCCGGTTTTGTAATAGTTTCACGGTAAGGAATTTTAGCAGGTATAAATTCACTTTCTACCTTATAAATATTGTCGAGATGCCACTTAACAATATTCATTTGGTATTCGCCTTGACCGTGCAATATGGTTTGTTTCAATTCTTTAGAATATTCCACTTTAATACTCAAATCTTCATCTTGAATTTGAGAAAGTGCTTCACCGAGTTTTTCTTCTTCACCGTCTTTTGTAGGCTTAATTGCAATACTGAATTTGGATTGCGGCATATTGAGCGGTGGGAATTGCCAATCAACACCGGGTTCGTTTACCGTATGATTTGTTTTTGTTGATTTTACTTTAACTGTTGCACCTATATCTCCGGCTACAAGTTCAGGAACTTTAATCCTGTTTTTACCAGCAACAACAAAAAGTTGTGCAAACCTTTCTTTGGAATTGTTAGCGGAAACATTTATTAAGTCTTGATTTTCCACCACTTTACCGGACATTACCTTGAAAAAGTTAATCTTACCAATGTGTTCTTCATAAGTGGTTTTGAAAATAAACAATGAAGTAGGTCCGTTTTCATCATATTTAACTTCCTTACCGTCAATTGTTTTAGGTGGTTCTACATCCAACGGGGAAGGTCCTGCATTCACTATAAAATCCATAACTCTCCACACACCTACATTTTTCTTGGAGCTGGCACAGAATACAGGATAAATATCTCCCAACAACATACCTTCTTTAAGACCCTTTCTCATTTCGTCTTCGGTAAGTGTATCATTTTCAAAGAAGATTTCCATTAATTCTTCATCATTTTCGGCAGCTTTTTCGATAAGTTCTTGTTGGTATTCTTTTGCCCTGTCCAATTCTGAC
>JALWKH010000193.1 GCA_026996635.1 Bacteroidales bacterium
TAATGCATTGCTTCCCATATAAGTGCAGCACTTTTAGCATCCAAGGTTCCAATTTTTTTGCAAGCCTGTGGTCTCGGATGTATTTTTGAGCTTCTTTCAAGCTCATTTGGGTAAGGTTTTCGTATTCAGTACCTTTCAAATCATTTACAAAATCATTCCAGCTGTAGTCTGTTATGATTTGCGGTTTAATCTTTTGTTTTTGTCGTGATTTGATTGCTTCCAAAATGCTTTCGGCACGTTTTTGTTGAAGTTTCAAATTAATTCTGTCACTTCCTTCAATAGAAGAGTATGCATAAATCTTTATTTCTTTTACAATAAAATCCGGTTCGTTAAGTTTTTGTATGAAAGGTTCTATATCTTCGGGTTTGTATTCATACTTCCCTTTTTCAAAAGGAATTTTAAAGGTTAATACTTTTTCTTCGGGAGTTACTTTATACGGTTTAATGGAGTCACCGAAAATTGTATCTGCCAGCCATTCAAGCTGTTTTTGGTATTCAACATCACCTTCTATTTTAGCAACGGGTTGAATTTCTCGGCAAACGTGCTTTTCTTTTATTATCATCAAATTCAATTCGTATTCTCCGTCTAACTCCTGCGGTATTTCACCCAACAGCACTTTTATTTTTTTCTTTCTGGCTTTGCCTTCGTAAAGATTCTTTTTATAAATTTTATTTGCCCACAGGCGTTTGGTCATTATACCTCTGTTTACCCTTGAATTGTCCACAATGTTATCTCCCGAGCAATCAAATTGGGCTTTCTGTACAATGTCAACAGCCAATCCGTCTTTAGTGCCGGCTTTTATGATTTTTTTGAATTTTTTCATATCGGGATAGTCGAGGTAAATCTTGTTGCCTTTTACAACAAGTGACTGCTGCAGTTTGTGCAGTCCTTTAACACGTTTTAGTTTCCTGCATATTTTTTTGTCAGGCGGTTTTAGTCCGTACCTTTTGGTGGTATATGGCAAGTCAAGCTCTTCACGTCTGCTTACTCCTCCGTTGAACGAATCATAATTCCCGACTACAATTGAAACATATACTTTCTTTTTGGGTTCGTCAAGGCGTGCTGCCACACCGGCAAAGATATACTTCGGGTCCATTAAAACCCTCATTGTTTTTTTGCTCTTGAGTAGTTTAAATACTATATTGTCGGCAAGTGTATTGTAGGTAAGGGTAAATTTACCTTTTCGCGGCGACATCTTGGTTACTACTTCGTCTCCCGATGTAGAACCGCCGTAATATTGAATTCTTTTACCGGTTGTTTTTTTCTTGCCGGATTGGAATAATGTTGCTTCTTGTTTAGCAGCCATAAAGTTTGCTTGGTCTTCGGCTGCATTTTGCAAAATTGTATTTATTACCAAGCTGTCGTAAGCTTCCGATGCCCTTTTTATATTAATTTTTTCAAGAATAATTGATTCCAAAAGCTTGGCATTAAAGTCATCCAAGTCTATCCTTTGATACCTTTCTGGATGTTTTAACGAATCTTCATTTACCGTTTGCTGTGCATATATCTTGTTGAATCCCAAGGATATAAATGCAACAAAAATGACAATAAAATATTTATGCTTCATGTTAATATTTTTTTCCGCAACAAATATAAAAATTATTGATTGAAAAATACTTATTTAACCTATTGTTTTTCTTTGCAAAACTTTAAAAAGGATATCCAATCCCTATATTAAAGTTGAAATTTCCCAATGAGGGTTTTTGTCTGACAGGCAACCACCTTTCTCCTTCAGGTTCTGCGGGGTCTCTTACTTTCATTGCAAAGTCAAGCCTGAAAATGAACACTGTGAAGTCAAATCTGAAGCCTGAACCCGAACCAATAGCAATTTGATTGTAAAAATTATTTATGTAGAAGTGAACCAACCGTCTCGGGTCCTCAGGTGTAACTGCCCATATATTGCCTGCATCCACAAAAAAAGCTCCGTTAATCATCCAAAATAGCGGAAACCTGTATTCCCAAGAAAACAGTAGTTTCATATCACCGGATTGGTTCGGATAATTCAGTGTGGTGTCACGGTAATTACCCGGTCCGAGTGTTCTGATTTCCCAAGCCCTTATGCCATTGGCACCACCTGCGTAGTACCTTTTTTCAAACGGTAAAATTTTCATATTCCCGTAAGGATAAGCAATACCGCCGAAAAACCTGTATGCAAGCTGCTGCTTCCGTGGTAAATTTCTGTAATATCTCAAGTCCAAATCAAACTTAACATATTGTGAATAAGGGAGATTGAAAAGCAAATATTGTCCTTCGTCATTACGAACTGATAAATTAGGCTTTTTTTGATTAATGAAACTTAATATGTTGCCTGAAGATTCTACTTTGCCGTAAAGTGAAAAAGCATTTCTTCTGCTGAGCGGAGTATTAAAAGCCAATGTGTAATTTGTTGCCGTAATTATGTGATCTACAAAGCTGTATTCCAAAAAAGTACCTCTGATTTTTTCTTCAAAATCCGGTGTTATGTTGAATACCTTAACTGAATTTATTTCCAATAGGTTAAATGAGCTGTATAGGTTTTGGTTAAATTTCCACGAATAACCGAAACTCCCTTTTAGTATTTCATTTTCATAATCCGGTCTTTTTTGGTAAATGATGTTTGACCGTATAATTGTTTTCGGACTGTATTTTTTAACGAATCTCTCGGAATTGATAGGCAACCAAAATTGCGGGATTGCAAGTTGTGCATTACCGCCTGTTTCCACAGTGTTAAAAGGCAGGTATTCTATTACTTCATCGTCCGAGTGAACTGTGAAAACGGTTTGCCGTTGAATAGACCCTTTTAGGTTCATTGTCAAAATTTCGGCATTTCCGAATAAACTCCTGTCCGATAATTGTATATTACCTTGTGCTCCTAAATTGCCCGATGTATTTGTACCTTCCACTTCTGCCGAAAATGTGTATTTTTTGAAAGGTGAAAGTTCTACAAAACAGTTTATTACATCATCTTGGGTTGAGTCAGGAACAAAATAAATGTTTATAAGTTTGTATGTGTTTAATTTCCAAAGGTAATTGTATGTTGCTTTTACATTTTCTATGTTGTATAATTCTCCGGGCTTAATGTAATTTCCGCGGTAGATTACTCTTGTTGATATAATTTCAGGTGGAGTAACAATAAACTTTATTCCGTTAATTTCCGATGTGTCTGCAATTTTAATGTTTTTAAAGTTTTCGTAATTTGTATAAAATGTAACATTGCCGATGCGGTATTTAATATGCGGAAGGGAACCTAACGGGTGTTGCTTGCTTATCTTTCTGTTTTTTACAATTGTTGTGAGTTTTACTTGATAGTTGCTCGTATCCGCCAAATATTCTATGTAATTTTTGTTAAAGCCGTAATATCCGTATTTTTTCAGCAAATAAACAATTCTGTTTCTTTCTTTTTCCAAAAGGTCGGTGTTGTAGATTTTTCCCGGTTTCAAGTATGTTTCAGATGTGTCTGCAAGTATTATTTTTTTTAATTCGTTGTCAAGTATTTTGTATTTGACTTGGGTAATGCGGTAAGGTTTTTTCAAATGGATGTTATAAACAACTTTTATTTTTTTCGGTTTGGTGTGAATGAGTTCTGTATCTACTTCGGCATTGAAATAGCCGCTATTTTGTAAAAAGATTTTTATTTGTTTCATTGTTTTTTGCGTGAGCATTTCGTCATAAATCACAGGTGGTTCAGCCCACACTTCCAGCAATTTTTCTTTCCATTTCCTTTTTTTACCGGATTGTGCAATATTATATATCCACAGACGCAACGGAATTAGGTGCAAAATCTTTGTGTTAGGTCTTTGTCTGATGTAGCCTTCAATGTCATCAGGGTCAATTTTGGATTTGGCATCGGTTTTTATGGTTACTTTATTTGCAGTAAGCAAATATTCTCCATCGGGTACATATTTGGTTGTTTTGCAGGAAAATATTGTGATAGCAACAAATACAGTGATCGGTAAAATATGTAATAGCTTGCGTATCAAATCAATACCATTTTTTTGATTTTGCCGTATTGAGAAAATTTTTTGTTAAATTCTGTCAAAATTTCTTCTTTGTGAATTAAAACTTCGGTTTTTGCAACAGACGATCGCATTTTTATGAACAAAACACCATCTTTTTCAGATACACGTAATGTTGCCCGCCATATTTTTTCACCTACGGTTTCCATCCATATTTTTTTCAATATTACTTCACGGTACAAATTGCCTGTCCGCACATCAATAAAAAACTGTTGCATAAGGTCCTGAATGGTTGAGGTATTGCTTACCAAGTTGTGGATGTAATTGCGGGTGTCTATTTTTTTCTTTTTCATCTGTTTACTTAATGATTTTGTACCTATTTTAATGCTTAGATTTTTATTTCATTTTGAATGCTTTCCATAATTCCCTTAAGGATAATAAATTATAAACAAATCCGTCAGCACGCCTATTGAAGCGTGAATAGCAAACACATACCAAATACTTCTTGTTCTAAGTGCAATTATACCGAAAATAATACCTACAACGATTGACCCGATTA
>JALWKH010000194.1 GCA_026996635.1 Bacteroidales bacterium
GAATTAGCTGATGTAGATAATAATAACGGAAAAATTTTAAATATAAATGAGGTTGACAATATCGGGTCTGATAAATTACATTTCAATGATGCGGATATTTTAACTGCTAAATTGAGACCATATCTGGGTAAAACAATTTTAAATACTTTCAATAACTTTACAATTGGGACTACAGAGTGGATACCATTAAAACTAAATAATAAGATAAAAAAAGAATATTTGTTTTATATTTTACTAAGTGGTTTTTATTGTGACTTTGTAAAAGATTTTATGAGTGGCAAACAACATCCAAGAATTAAACCTTCTTTGTTGTATTTTTTCCAAATTCCCAACATCCCCCTCTCGCAACAACAAAAAATAGTAGGTGAAATAAAAAAGGAACTTGACAGACAGGAAGAAATCAAAAAGCAAATAGAAGAAAAAAGAAACGAAATTGACAAAATCATCGAAGAGGTGATAAAGCCGTGAAACACCGAAATTGATTTAACGGCGGGACTTGATGCCCGCCGTTTAGCTTTTATACCACAATGTTTATAATCTTCTTGGGTACGATGATGACTTTTTTTGGTTGTTTGCCTTCGATCCACTTTTGGGCTTTTTCGTGAGAAAGCACCGCTTTTTCCATTTCGTCTTTCGGCATATCAAGCGGCAGTTTGATTTTGAATCTCATTTTGCCGTTGAACGATACGGGATATTCGTATTCGTTTTCCACCAGATACTTTTCGTCATAATCCGGAAATTCGGCATTGTAAATATAATCGTTGTGTCCGAGCATCCTCCAAAGCTCTTCTGTAATATGCGGAGCAAACGGAGACAACAATATGGTCAGCGGTTCCAAAACTGCACGCTTGTTGCATTTAAGCGCGGTCAAGTCGTTTACGCATATCATAAACGAGCTGATAGCAGTGTTGTAATTAAATGTTTCAATGTCGTTTGTAACTTTCTTAATCGTTCTGTGCAGGATTTTAAGCTCATCTTCGGTCGGCTTGTCTTCACTCACTTCAAATTCTCCGTTGAGGTGGAACAGCCGCCAAAACTTTTTCAGAAACTTGTGCACACCGTCAATGCCGTTTGTATCCCAAGGTTTATGTTGTTCTATAGGACCGAGAAACATTTCGTAAAGCCTGAGCGTGTCGGCTCCGTATTGTTCGATTATTTCGTCGGGATTTACGACATTGAACATCGATTTAGACATTTTTTCTATTGCCCAACCGCAAATGTATTTTCCGTCTTCAAGGATAAATTCGGCATCTTCAAACTCGGGCCTCCACTTTTTAAACGCTTCTATGTCAAGCACATCGTTTTTTACCAGCGAAATATCCACGTGTATAGGTGTGGTATCGTATTGGTCTTTCAGTCCTGCGGATACAAAAGTGTTGGTGTTTTTGATTCTGTAAACAAAGTTGGAACGCCCTTGAATCATTCCTTGGTTTATCAATTTTTTGAACGGCTCGTCTTCGGGTGTAAGCCCCAAATCGTATAGGAACTTGTTCCAAAACCTTGCATAAATGAGGTGCCCGGTTGCGTGTTCGGCACCGCCCACATACAAGTCAACGCTTCGCCAATAATTTACCGCTTCGGGCGAAAAATACCTTTCGTCGTTGTGCGGGTCCATATATCTGAGGTAATAACCCGATGATCCTGCAAAACCCGGCATTGTTGATGTTTCAAGGGGATAGCCTTCTTTTGTTTTCCAATTTTTAGCCCTTGCAAGCGGAGGTTCACCGTCTTCCGTTGGCTTGTAGGAGTCTATTTCGGGCAATTCAAGCGGAAGTTCGTCTTCCGGCAATGTGTACGGCAATCCGTCTTTGTAGTAGATAGGGAACGGTTCACCCCAATACCTTTGTCGTGAGAAAATAGCGTCGCGGAGTTTGTAATTTATTTTTCTCCTGCCCAATCCGCGCTTTTCAATTTCTTCTATTATTTTTTCAAACGCATCTTTTACTTCCAATCCGTTCAGAATGCCGGAGTTTATCAAAATGCCTTCTTTCGAGTCATAAGAGTCTTCCCACTCTGACGGGTCGGTCGGCGTTTCACCTTTTCGCATCACCACTTGGATAATCGGCAAGTTGAAATGTTTTGCAAAAGCAAAATCGCGGCTGTCGTGGGCTGGTACCGCCATAATTGCACCTGTACCGTACCCCGAAAGCACATAGTCGCTTATGTAAATAGGTATTTCTTTGCCCGTAAACGGATTTATTGCATAAGATCCGATAAATACGCCTGTTATGTTTTTGGCATCTGCTAGTCTTTCCCTTTCGGTGCGTCGAAGCACATATTTTATGTATTCTTCGGCTTCTTTTCTTTTGTCGTCGGTAATCAATTTTTGCACAATGTCAAGTTCGGGAGCCAAAACCATAAATGTTGCACCGAAAATCGTGTCGGGGCGTGTGGTGAAGATCTTTATTTTGATGTCGGAGTTTTTAACCGGAAAGAATACTTCGGCACCTTCCGATTTACCAATCCAGTTTCTTTGCATTTCCTTAAGGGAGTCTGTCCAATCCACACGTTCCAGTCCTTCGAGCAACCTTTCGGCATAAGCGGTAACACGCAATGACCACTGTTTCATCTTACGCTGAACAACTTCGTATCCGCCGCGGATTGACACTCCGTCTTTTACTTCATCGTTTGCCAATACTGTACCGAGTGCCGGACACCAGTTAACCAAACTTTCGGAAATGTACGCCAAGCGGTAATTCAGCAAAATTTCTTGTTTTTTGTGTTCATCAAACAAGTTCCATTCTTCTGCGGTAAAAGAAAGTTCTTCGGTTTGGGCTGCATCTATGTTTTTTGTGCCGTTTTTTTCAAATTCCTCAATAAGTTCGGCAATTGGTCTTGCTTTTTGTAATTTGTTGTCGTACCAGTGGTGGAACATTTGGATAAATGTCCATTGTGTCCATTTGTAATATTTGGGGTCGCTTGTTACCACTTCACGGTCCCAATCGTAGTTAAAGCCTATTTTGCGGAGTTGTGATTTATACTTTTCAATGTTTTTTTGAGTCGTAACAGCGGGATGTTGTCCTGTTTGGATTGCGTATTGTTCGGCAGGCAGACCGAAAGCATCAAAACCCATCGGGTGCAATACATTGTAGCCTTTCAGGTGTTTGTATCTGGCGTAAATGTCCGAAGCTATGTATCCGAGCGGGTGTCCCACATGAAGTCCTGCTCCCGAGGGGTAAGGAAACATATCGAGCACATAATATTTAGGTTTGCTTTTATCGATGTCAACTTTGTAGATTTTATCGTCTTCCCATTTCTTTTGCCACTTTTGTTCTATTTCTCTGAAATTGTATTCCATAGCCTTGATTTTTTTGAAAATACAAAATTACAATAAAAATTATCTTGGGGCGGTTTTTTGTGGAATAAACAAGCGGTTTCAAAATATGTATTCGGAATGTAAATGTTAGGAAAGTTCCATTTTACAGCTCATTCTCTCTTGTTTGTTGTCAATAGTTAACAAACGAACTGTACTTTGTTCCGTTATCGCAGGATTGTATCGTGTGGGAAGAAAGTATTTGTGATCGCAATAAATTTGATTTGCATGAAAGATTTGTCAGTAGTATTGGGCCATTTCAACACATGCTTTATACCCTTATCGTCCTTATGCTGAATTCATTTCAGCATCTCAATGATTTTGATATTTTGAAACAAAAGAGGTACCGAAACATTTAGATTCCGAAACAAATAGAGATTCCGAAATAAATTCGGAATGACGCCTTCGGTATGACGTTGTTCGGCATGACATTATTCTGAAAGATGTAGAGCGATTTCAGAGTGTAAGGGTTGTATAACTACAATATTATTTGTTGGAATATGTGTAAAATAGTGAATTGGGAAAATTACCTTTTTGTTGCAATAAAATTTCCGCTAAAAATAACTAACTTTGAAAAGTCTAAAACAATTTATGCTTGCAGGTTATGATGATAATAGGTATTGCAGGAGGAACAGGTTCGGGAAAAACAACCGTAGTCCGCAAAATAATAGAAAGGTTGCCCGAAGATTCGGTTGCCCTTTTGCCACAAGATTCGTATTACAAGGACAACAGCCATTTGCCGCTTGAGGAACGGCAAAAAATCAACTTTGACCATCCGAATGCCATTGAATTCGACTTGCTGATTGAACATTTGAAATTGCTAAAAAAACAAATACCCGTTCAGCAGCCTATTTATTCGTATTTGACTTGCACACGGTCTGAAGAAACCATCTTGGTAAAGCCCAAAAGAGTGGTGATTGTCGAAGGTATTTTGATTTTTACCAATAGAAAATTAAGAGACCTTTTCGACCTTAAAATATTTGTAGATGCCGAAGCTGATGAAAGATTGATGAGGGTGATAAAAAGGGATATAATCGAGAGGGGCAGGTCGGTAAATCAAGTGCTTGACAGATATGAAAAAACCGTAAAGCCTATGCATGTTGAATTTATTGAGCCGACCAAACAATTTGCAGATATTATTGTGCCGCAAGGCGGAAACAACCACAAAGCC
>JALWKH010000195.1 GCA_026996635.1 Bacteroidales bacterium
TATCTTCAATGGTAATTTCGGCATCCGATATTCCGAAAAATTTCAGAATGTCAATCGCTTGATTGCGAATATCATCACCAAACAAGGCTTCAACCTTGCTTTTCAGATTAACGGTAATGCCGCCTTCGTTTTTAAGTTCCAGTGTTACAAAACAATCTGAACGGATACCGTCACCTTTATTTCCGGCTGTTGCTATTTTGCTCATAATCATCTAATTTATAATGTTTGTATTCCGGATGTTTTAATTTTCCTGTTAATTTTTTTCACAAGACCTTGAAGCACATTCCCGGGTCCTACTTCAATAAATTCTTCCGCACCGTCTGCAATCATTCTCTCAACCGATTGAGTCCACAACACGGGAGAAGTCAATTGACTGATTAAGTTCATTTTAATGTCCATCGGGTGTGTTGCAGGTTCTGCGGTAGCATTTTGATAAACGGGGCAAACAGGTTCTTTAATTTCCGTTTCGTTTATGGCTTCTTGCAACTCAACCCTTGCAGGTTCCATAAGCGGAGAATGAAAAGCACCACTTACATTCAACACTATAGCCCTTTTGGCACCCATTGCTTGCATCATTTCCACAGCTCTTTCAATTCCTTTTTTTGTACCGGAGATTACAACTTGCTGCGGATTGTTAAAGTTGGCGGGGACAACAGTTTCTCCGTCTTTCGTAATATTCTGGCAAATATCTATAATTGAATGTTGATCAAGTCCGATTATAGCTGCCATTGTTGATTCTTGAAGTTCACAAGCCTTTTGCATTGCCATTGCTCTCTTGCTAACCAGCTTAAGGCCGTCTTCAAAATTCATTGCACCTGCAGCCACCAATGCCGAAAATTCTCCGAGAGAGTGTCCCGCAACCATATCGGGCTTAAAATCTTCCCCCATCAATTCGGCCAAAATAACCGAATGCAAAAATATGGCAGGTTGTGTAACCTTGGTTTGTTTTAATTCTTCATCAGTGCCGTTAAACATTATGTCCGAAATCCTGAAGCCTAATATTTCATTGGCTTTTTCGAACATTTCTTTGGCCTTATCGTATTTTTCATAGAGTTCTTTTCCCATACCCGGAAACTGCGAACCTTGTCCGGGGAATACATAAGCTTTTTTCATATACTATTGTTTTTAGTGAAATTTATGTCCTATCAAATTTAAAAATTCGTTTCTGGTTACATTGTTTTTGAATGCTCCCGTAAAATCTGAAGTTGTTGTTACCGAATTGGGCGACTCAACACCTCTCATTTGCATACACAAGTGCTGTGCTTCCACCACCACAGCCACTCCCAGCGGGTCAAGAGCATTTTGAATGCACTCCTTAATTTGTGTAGTCATCCTTTCCTGTATCTGCAATCGTCTTGCATAAGCGTTAACTACCCTTGCTATCTTGCTCAATCCCGTCAATTTACCGTTAGGGATATATGCCACGTGAGCTTTACCGAAAAAAGGTATCATATGGTGCTCGCACATAGAATAAAACACTATATCCTTGACCACAATCATTTCCCTGTACTCATCTGTAAAAATAGCACTTTGAAGCATTTCACAAGGATCCATTTCATAACCTTGGGTAAGGAAAAGCATAGACTTTGCTACCCTGAAAGGTGTTTTCAGAAGTCCTTCCCTGTCGGGGTCTTCACCTATCAACCTCAAAATCTCCCTGTAATGATGCTCCAACTCCTTAACGGTTTTGTCATCAAACCTGTCTATTCGAGCATATTTGCTATCACTTTCCGTCGATTTAAAATCCATCTTTTTATCTTTTGAGAGCAAATTAAATAATTTTTTTTCAAACAACTGCACCAATTGCATACAGGTAGTAGCAGGTTTATTTTTTTTCCGTAATTTTGCAGCAAAACGCAACAGATGAAAATCTTAAAAACACTACTTATACTTCTCATTGTAAGCATAATTTCAACAAACTATTCCGTGGCACAATACGGCGGGCAAAAACACAAACCGCCGCTTACCAGAATACTTTTTATCCTTGATGCATCACAAAGTATGCTGGGCAAATGGGAGCAACATTCAAAAATCAGGGTAGCCAAGAGCCTGCTCATTCAAATGGTTGACAGTTTGCGGAATGTCCCGAATGTCCAAATAGCATTAAGAGTGTACGGATTTCAAAGCTATGTGCCGCCGCAAGATTGTGACGACACGAAACTGGTAGTTCCCTTCGGCGACAATAATGCAGATAAAATAATAGAAGAAATAAGGAACCTGCAACCCAAAGGTACTACACCGATAGCACACTCTCTGGAACTTGCTGCTGAAGATTTTCCCGATAATTGTGACAATTGCCGTAATGTAATTATCTTAATCACAGACGGAATAGAAGCCTGTGACGGTGATCCGTGTAAAGTTTCATTGGCACTCCAAGAAGAAGGAATAATACTTAAACCGTTTGTAATCGGGATAGGACTGGATGAAAACTTCAAAAAGTCTTTGAAGTGCGTTGGAAACTATTATGATGCTACAGACGAAAAGCGGTTTCAAGAAGTTTTGGGGTTGGTAATATCCCAAGCACTCAATAACACCACAATGCAAGTAAACCTTCTGGATATAAACGAAAATCCAACTGAGACAAATGTTCCGATGATTTTTTATGATGCAAAAACAAACAAAATCAGATACAAGTTCATTCATACAATGAATGCAAAAGGCAATCCGGATACACTTATGTTAAGTCCTATTTACAAATACAAAATCAAAGTAAACACCATACCGCCCGTTTACTCCGACACTTTCAGTTTGGTTCCGGGGAAGCACAAAATAGTAGGTATTGATGCACCACAAGGCTATTTGCAAATTAATGCCGACAGACAACTGCATAAAGACCTGAAAATAATTATAAGAAAAGGAGAAGGAAGCCCCACGCTAAATGTTCAAAATGCCAATACTAAAGAAAGGTACCTTGTGGGCAAATACCAAATAGAAGTTTTAACATTGCCCAGAATTATAAGTGACATAAAAATTTTGCAAAGCCATACCACAACCGTAACAATACCTAAGCCCGGAATAGTTTCGGTTAAATTGCCTTCGCAGGGATACGGCTGCATTTACCAAAATACCGAAAATGACGACTTAAAATGGGTCTGCAACCTTGACGAAAACAAGTTAAGCCAAAACTTTACTTTGCAGCCCGGCACATATACAATAGTTTTCAGACCGAGAAACATACATCAAACCATAATGACAATACGCAAAACATTTGAAATACAGTCGGGTTATACATCAACCGTAAGGCTGGTAAAATAAATTGTTATATTGCATAAAAAAACAAAGGGAAACATTAAAATTATTACATTTGCAAAAAAAATCCATAAATGAAATTCTCAGCAAAAAGAATAGCGGAATATTTAAACGGTGAAATAATTGGAGACCCGAATGTTGTTGTTGATTCATTTTCAAAGATAGAAGAAGGTAAAGAAGGTTCACTAAGTTTTTTGGCAAACCCCAAATATACCCCATACCTTTACAAAACCAACGCAACTATAGTGATTGTGGATAAAGACTACCCCAATACGGATAAAATAAAACCAACCCTCATAAAAGTAAAAAATGCCTATCAAGCTTTTGCATCTTTGCTAAAACTCTACGATGCTGTTTTTTCTCCGGAAAAGAAAGGGATTGAAGAACCTGCATTTATTGATGAAACAGCCAAATACGGCAAAGACGTATATATAGGAGCTTTCTCATACATAGGCAAAAATGTTGAAATTGGCAATAATGTAAAAATCTATCCGCAAGTTTATCTCGGAGACAATGTAAAAATCGGAGATAACACAGTAATAAAACCCGGAGTAAAAATTTATAATGATTGCGTAATCGGAAATAACTGTACAATTCATTCGGGATCAATAATAGGTAGCGACGGATTCGGTTTTGCACCGCAAGGCAGCGGCTACGAAAAAGTTTACCAAATCGGCAATGTTATCATTGAAGATAATGTGGAAATAGGAGCAAACACAACAATAGACAGGGCTACACTGGGTTCTACAATAATAAGGAAAGGAGTAAAGTTGGATAACCTGATTCAAGTTGCCCATAATGTAGAAATAGGTGAACATACAGTTATTGCAGCTCAAACGGGAATTTCAGGATCTACCAAACTCGGCAAATATTGTATGGTAGGCGGTCAAGCAGGGTTTGTCGGTCATATCACCATAGCGGATGAAGTGAAAATAGCAGCCCAATCAGGTGTTGAAAAAACAGTAAAAAATCCGGGAGAGATTCTTCAAGGTTCGCCGGCATATAATGCACGGCAATATCAACGTTCTTATGTTGTTTTCAGAAAATTGCCCGACTTGCAAAAAAAGATTTACGAATTGGAAAAAGAACTTCAAACACTCACCCAAAAACTAAAAGAATTAGATGAAACAGCTGAGGATTAACAAAATAGAAAGCCTTATTTTAAGGGCAATGGGAGAAATCCTGATTAAAGAAAAAGACGCTTTGACGGGAAACAATATTGTTAGTG
>JALWKH010000196.1 GCA_026996635.1 Bacteroidales bacterium
CTTAGCCACGCCTTAACAAAAGTTTCCTCCCTTGAGAGCCTGTCCCGAACTTGTTTCGGGAGAGGATTAAGGTGGGTAACAGATGATTAAGCGGGATTTATTTGATTAGCTCCGCCATTTATGGAGGGAAATGAAAAAGAATAAAAATATTGTTGGCTTTAGCCTGCAATTTTTAATTGTACAACTGTAAATTATCTTCCCCGAATTAAGTTACCTTTTTATTTGTTATCTTTGTGCAATAAATCGGAATGACTGATGCCGGAAGATTTTGACATACGAAACAACGAAATAGACGATAATTTTGAAGAGACCATAAGACCCAAGCGGTTTGATGACTTTGCGGGACAAAAAAGCGTGGTTGAAAATCTAAAGATTTTCGTAAAAGCCGCACTGCTTCGTGAAGAAGCCCTCGACCATATTTTGCTGCACGGTCCTCCCGGACTTGGAAAAACCACACTTGCAAACATTATTGCCAACGAGCTTGATGTGTCAATGCATTATGTCTCGGGTCCTTCGTTGGAAAAGCCCGGCGAACTTGCAGGTATTCTAACCAATCTCGGCGAAAGGGATGTGCTTTTCATTGACGAAATTCACCGTTTGAAAGCAATTGTTGAAGAGTACCTCTACTCTGCTATGGAAGATTACAAAATAGACATTGTAATAGACAAAGGACCTGCGGCAAGAAGTGTCTCTATCGGCATAAAGCCTTTTACCCTGATTGGGGCCACTACCCGAAGCGGACTGCTTACTAATCCGTTGCTATCGCGTTTCGGTATCAAATTGCACTTGGAATATTATGAACCCGAAGTTCTCGGCATTATCATCAAGCGGTCTGCAAAAATCCTCAAAGTTCAAATTTATGATGATGCGGTGAATGAAATTGCCAGACGCAGCCGTGGCACTCCCCGTATTGCAAATGCACTGCTCAGGCGTGTAAGGGACTTTGCACAAATAAAAGGCAATGGAACAATTGACCTCGAGATAACCAAATATGCCCTGAAAGCATTGAATATAGACAAGAACGGTTTGGACCAAATTGACAACAAAATTTTAAGCATCATAATAGATAAGTTTGCAGGCGGACCTGTCGGAATCAAGAATATTGCCACTTCACTCGGCGAAGACCCCAAAACCATAGAAGATGTTTACGAGCCGTTTTTGATAAAAGAAGGATACATTAAACGAACATCGCAAGGTCGTGTTGCTACGGAATTGGCATACAAGCATTTGGGCAAGTCGTTGTTTTAGGGGAAAGGCTTTATTCTTATTTTTTCAATTTTTATTTTTTTAACATTAAGAAATTAAGATAGTTAAGAATGATTTAATTTTTACGAAATCAGCCTATTTAGGTCTTAATCAATAAGTATCCGTGTCCGCAATTATATCCACACCTTTTTTTGACCATTCTTCCGAATATTCGGCTATTTTTTGCCTCAAAAAGTCTATTGCTTTCAGAATGTTTTTTTCCACCTTAATAATCACTTCGAAGTAATGCTTATTCCTGATTCGAGGCACGATGGGGCGTGAAGGTCCAAGCACCCTGTTTGAACCGAAATACCGCTTTAAATTTTTAGCCATTTGTTCTGCCGCATATTCCGCCCTGCTACCGTCTGTATGCCTGAAAATAATCTTTATCAAATGTGAAAACGGCGGGTAATTAAAATCCAGTCTTTCTTGTAGTTGCGATTTATAAAACGACTCAAAATCATAAGATTTTATTTGCCTTATTATTTCGTGGTCGGGATTATGTGTTTGCAGTATTACAAGCCCTTGCTTGTTTTTACGCCCTGCCCTGCCGCTGACTTGCGTAATCAGGTTAAAAGTCCTTTCGTAAGCCCTGAAGTCCGGGAAATTTAGCATTGCATCCACATCAAGCACTCCAACCACACTAACATTTTCAAAGTCAAGACCTTTTGTTACCATTTGTGTGCCTATAAGTATGTCTATTTCACCTTTCTCAAATGCGTTAATCAACTTTTCGTGTGCGTGTTTCCGCCTCATACTATCTAAATCCATACGGGCAATCCTTGCATCGGGAAATAATGTTTTGCACTCTTCTTCAATCTTTTCGGTTCCTATACCGCTGTTAAGTTTCATTTCGCTGCCGCACTCGGGGCACACACTGTTGAACTTTGTTGTGTATTCGCAATAATGACACACAAGTTTATCCGATGACCTGTGGTAAGTCAGACTAACATCGCAATGCGGACACTTTTCTATGTAACCGCACTTGCTGCAAACGGAATAAGGCGAATAGCCCCTTCTGTTTTGGAACAAAATAACTTGTTCGCTGTTTTTCAGGCTTGCTTCTATTGCGTTTTTAAGCACGGAAGAAAACGAAAAATGATTTTTTTTCTCCTTTATTTCCGCCTTCATATCAACGGTAACGATTTCAGGCAGTTTAATATTGCCGAAGCGTTTTTCAAGTCGCACATAGCCGTATTTACCGGCAACCGTAGCATTGTAATACGATTCCACCGAAGGCGTAGCAGTGCCAAGCAAAACTTTGCCACCGTGCAAACCTGCCAAAACAATGGCGGCATCACGGGCATTGTATCTCGGAACAGGCTCAAACTGCTTGTATGTGCTTTCGTGCTCTTCGTCTACAATTATCAACCCCAAATCGCTGAATGGCAAAAACAATGCAGCCCTCACTCCCAAAATAACTTTCAAATTGCCCTTGTCCTTTAAGTCTGTCCACACTGCATATCTTTCGGCATCGGAGAATTTGGAATGATACACTCCTACTGCGTTCCCGAAGTGTTTTTTCAAACGGTTAATAATTTGAGCCGTTAGGGCAATTTCGGGCAATAGGTAAAGCACTTGATTGCCACGCTTTATTTGTTCTTGTATCAGGTGGATGTAAATTTCCGTTTTTCCGCTCGAAGTTACACCGTGGAAAAGCACAGTCTCGTGCTTCTCAAATGACTTGCGAATTTCAGCAAGAGATTTTTTTTGCACAGGGCTCAACGGCACAGGCGGCACAGTGGCTATTTGTCCGGTGAGTTCCGATTCCAACACAGCTTCTTCTACAAGAATTCCTTTATCTTTCAGGGCTTTGAATGCTGACGGTGATTTTGATATGTAAAACAACTCGCTTTTTAGCACGGTCATATTTTGCTTGCCCGAAAGCAATCCCGATTTTGATGCAAATTCCAGCAAAATGGCTTCTTGTGCCCTAGACTTCTTGAGTTCGCCTATTATTTCTTGAAATGATGTTTGAGTCAGTTTTTTGCCGGGTTTTATAACCTTTACAGTGTGAGCCTTTGCTTTGTCTCTTATTTTCTGTTCAATTTTTACGCACCCTTTTTCAAAGAGCTTTGTTATGTGTTTTTTAGCTGTCTTTATGCCAAGGTCTTTTTCTATTTCGCTTAAAGTAGCGTATTCCAGACCTTCCAAGTATTCCAAAACTTTGGATTCGGTTTTTGCTAATTTACCGCAATGGTTTTTCACGGGATAAACAATCAATGTGCTTTCCAACTTCAATGCAGACGGTAAAGCTACATTCATCACATCACCGAGCGACGAAAGGTAATAACGGGCAATCCACTTCCACAGGGAGAAAGTTTTTTCGTTGATTACAGGCTTTTTGTCGAGAACGGAAATGATTTTTTTTATATTGTAATCGCCATCAATATCATCTTTTACATTGATAACCAACGCACTATAGAGTTTAGATTTTCCGAACTCAACCAATACCCTGACAAACGGTTTTATTTTATCCTCATCTGCGGCAGATACTTCGTAAGTAAAAAGCCTGTCAAGATTTAACGGCAACAAAACTTCTACATACATTGGCATACAGGCTATTTTTCAATGCGTTTCAATACCTGCGATACTTTAAAAATACGCTTTTTGAAAAGTATATCCAAAACAGAATCGGAAGGATTTGAAATTACAAGCGATTTGCCGACGATTTCTTTATAACTAATACCGTATTTCTTAAAGACATCGCTCAAATGCGGTTTATACATAATATCATAAACATAAAGTTTGTTTTTTTCTTTTTTCACAGGGAAAATACGCCAATACACAATATCGCAATCTTTATCCCTGGCTTCCACATTTACAAAATAAAAATCTTCTTTGTATTTCTTAAGAAACATTGTATCGCACAAATAAAACTTTTGCCTGCTTCCGAAAACTTTAAGGTCTATATAGTTTTTTCCGATTTCTACAAGTGATGTATCTTTTTTGGGCTTGTAAGTACCTATCCAAGACTCCGGAAATTCTTTTAACCTCTGATTTGCTTCAGGTTCCGGTTTGTCAAAATATACCGCCGTGCAAGATGTAAGCAAAAGGGCAAATATTGATATTATAAATTTTTTCATGCTTTCCTCCTAGCGTTTTAAGAAAAATAATTTTAACTCTCTTAGGTCTCTTGTTTGGGTGATTTGAGTACTTCCTAAGTCTGATTCCTTAGAGTTTAAGTCTAAATACCAAGCTTCAAAATTTTTAAAATAACCATGCTGC
>JALWKH010000197.1 GCA_026996635.1 Bacteroidales bacterium
TTACGACACCCTAATTGAAACAATGAGCGTAGAAGAAATTCTTGCCGTACTTGCCCACGAAATTGGACACTACAAGCACAAACACATCGTTAAAGGTTTTATTTTCAGTACGCTGAACACAGGACTTATTTTGTTCTTGTTTTCAATAATCTCCGAAAGCAAGTTATTCACAGAAGCACTTTTACATTCGCCGTTCGGATACAATTCCAATGATGCCGTCACACACGCGTATTTTCACCTGAATATCATCGTTTTCTCCGTGCTTTATTCCCCTGTTTCCACCATTACGGGAATTATTATGAATGTGTTTTCGCGGAAAAACGAATACCAAGCCGACAACTTTGCAAAAGAACAAGGACTTGCATCCGAACTGGTTTCGGCATTGAAAAAACTTGCAAAAAACAATCTGTCAAACCTGACACCACATCCGCTTTATGTAAAAGTTTACTACTCACACCCGGATTTGTATTCAAGGATAAAAAACTTGAAAGACTAATATGCGCAGCCACAAGTCTGATATTAAATTGAAATATTGATTTTTTTTTACCTTTGCACTTCAAAATAAAAACAGAAAACAACCGTTTTACTATAAAGCCCGATTACAAATACAATGTCCCGCGAAAACAGAAATTACCTACATAGGCTTATCTACATTTATTCATTGCTTCTTGCGGCAGTTTCCTTACCTGTTTCGGAGTTTTTGTTGAGCCTGTCACAATTCTTTTTGGCAGCCAATTGGCTGGTAGAAGGCGAGTTCAAAAAAAAATGGGAAACTTTTAAAACCAACAGGGCAGTTCAAATTTTCTTGTTGTTCTTTGGTGCTCATATAATTTGGCTATTCAACACCACAAATTTTGCTTTCGCCCTCCACGACCTTAAAATCAAACTACCTCTGCTTGTTTTCCCTGTAATAATTTCCACAACTGCACCACTTACTCAAGTAGAGCTGAAAAAAATATTCCGTTACTTCAACAATTCGGTATTGATTGCCACTTTCATTATGTTTGCACTCTTTCTTCATTGCTGCGGATTCCAATACGATAATGTAAAACACATTTCAATTTTTATTTCGCACATACGTTTTTCATTGATGCTTGTCTTGTCTATATTCATTCAACTGTATTACTTGGTAAAAAACAAAAATCTTATCAAAAACATTTTACTTGCAATAGGAATAATTTTTTGGGAAATATTTTTCCTGTTTCTACTGCAAGCACGCACGGGAATTGTCATTTTTTCCGTTTTGCTTCCTGTTTTTTTGTTCTGGAGTATCAAACAGCTGAAAAACAACAAAATCATAAAATTTACACTGGCAACATCACTCATTGTGGTAATACTTTTGCCGGTAATTTTTATAATATACTCAGTCCACAGGTTTTACCAAACAGATAAAGTTGACCTCAAGAATCTACCTAAATACACGGCAGCACACAATCCGTATTACCATAATCCTAACTCGAAAGTAATAGAAAACGGGCACTACATTTGGCTTTATGTGTCTATGAAAGAATTAAGGGAAGGATGGAACAAAATCAGTAATATACCTTTTGACAGTCTTGACCGTAAAGGGCAAAAAATCAAATATACGATAATCAGATATCTCACATCAAAAGGTCTTACAAAAGATGCAGAAGGACTTAAGCAATTAACCCCCAAGGATATAAAGTTGATTGAAAGTGGTGCTACAAACTATCTGGAAGGTAAAGAATTTTCCGCATATTACCAAATTTATAAAGTTCTTTGGGAAATAGATGTTTACCGCAAAAAAGAAGAAGCAAACAACCACTCCGTAACGCAAAGATTCGAATTCCTAAAAGCTGCATTACATATTATTAAAAACAATTTCTGGTTCGGCGTGGGAACAGGAGATGTTAGAGATGCTTACTATGAATATTACACCCACTCAAATACCAAACTTAAACCCAAATTTTGGCTAAGAGCACACAATCAATTTGTAACTTTTTGGCTAACATTCGGTGTTGTTGGATTTGTTCTGGTTCTTATTGCCATTTTTGTTCCGGTTTTTATGACAGGTGCATACAAATCATTCATATTCAACATTTTCTTTTTAATTGCATTATTCTCGTTTCTAAATGAAGACACCCTTGAAACCCAAATGGGAGTAACATTCTTTTCGTTTTTTTATAGTATATTTGTTTTTGGATTAAAAAAGATGAACAAATGAATAACTACGAAGAAAAGTTTATGAGACACGCCATAGAACTTTCCAAAAAAAGTGTAGAAAACGGCGGTGGTCCTTTCGGTGCAGTAATTGTAAAAGACGGTGAGATAATAGCGGAAGCCTCCAACTCCGTAACCCACGATAACGACCCCACGGCACACGCCGAAGTTAATGCAATCAGACAAGCATCAAAAAAACTTAACACTTTTGACCTTAGCGGTGCAGAAATTTACACATCTTGCGAACCTTGTCCTATGTGTCTCGGTGCAATTTATTGGGCAAGACTGGACAAAATATATTTTGCCAATACAAAAGACGATGCCAAAAGTATCGGGTTTGACGATTCATTTATCTATGAAGAAATAGAAAAACCTTACCACCAACGAAAAATTCCCACAATCCAAATTTTAAGGGAAGAAGCCCTCGAAGCATTTAAAATGTGGCAAGAGAAAGAAGATAAAATAGAATATTAGAATGTGCGGAATTGTAGGACTATTTGGCAAAGAATTTACCGAAAACGACATAATTAATTCTCTTAAAACCATATCTCACAGGGGAAAAGATGCTAGTGGCTTTGTCCAAGTATCAAACGGCTACTTGGGACACAACAGGCTAAGTATCATAGACTTAAACCCCAGATCAAACCAGCCTTTTATCTCGGCCAATCAAAACCTCATCACCGTTTACAATGGTGAAACATACAATTTTGAAGAACTGAAAAAAGAATACAACCTTTTTCTGCAAACAGGATCGGATACGGAAGTAGTTACCGAACTCTACAATATCGCAGGTCATAAGCTACCGGATTTGATGAACGGAATGTATGCCTTAGCCATATATGATAAAAAAAACAATGAACTTTTTCTGGCAAGAGACCACGCAGGCATCAAACCTCTGTTTTATTATATTGACAACAACCATTTTGCTTTTGCTTCCGAAATAAAAGCACTGAAATCCGTACCTTACATAAAAAAGCACCTGAAAATTAGCACTCACGCAATTTCATTGTACTTGAGACTCGGATTTATCCCCGAACCTTATACCATTTACGAAAACATATATAAATTTCCCGCCAATCATTATGGCATATACAAAGACGGCAAGTTAAAAATTTCCCCTTATAAATTCCCTATCCCGTTTGAAAAACAAACCGAAAACCTTGATTTTGAAAATGCTTCGGTGAAACTTCGCTATTTGCTTGAGTCATCCGTAAAATACAGGCTTATCAGCGATGTTCCCGTTGGAGTGCTGTTAAGCGGCGGCATAGATTCAACACTTGTTGCAGCACTGGCACAAAAGATAGCAGGATCGACACCTCTAAAAACCTTTACAATCGCCCTTGAAAACAAAGACTTGGATGAAGCATTATATGCCAAACAAATAGCAAAATATTTGGCTACCGACCACCACGAATTTTTAATAACAGAAAAGGAAACCCAGGAATTAATTCCGGATTTGATTACCACCTACGACGAACCTTTTGCAGACAGTTCGGCTATTCCTTCAATGCTTATTTTCAAATATGCTTCCAAACAAGTTAAAGTAACATTGTCCGGAGATGGCGGAGATGAACTTTTCGGCGGGTATGGTGCATATAATTGGGCAAAAAGATTGGAAAAAATCCCGTCTTTCGCACACAAGGTTTTAAAAACCGCCCTTAGCAAAGGAGATAACAGAAAAAAAAGAGTATCGCTAATGTTCAACAATCCCGACACGGAAGATATTTACTCACACATTTTGTCTGTGGAACAATACTTGTTTTCATACCCCGAAGCAAAACAAATAGCATCTCAACTTGCGTTGGACAACATTGTAGCAACACGGCTCGACAAATTTAGAGGTTACAGCAACACTGAACGCCAAATGATTTTTGATTATTTGTATTACCTCAGAGATGATCTTTTGGTGAAAATTGACCGCGCAAGTATGAAGTACACGGTAGAAAACCGCGTGCCTATTTTGGATAAAAGAATTGTTGAATTTGCATTCTCGTTAAGGGAAGAATTAAAATTAAAAGATAATAATCTGAAACTTTTGCCCAAAGAATTACTATCCGATTACATACCGAAACAATTATTTCAACGCCCAAAAAAAGGCTTCTCAATACCGTTGAAAGAGTGGCTTAAAAACGAATTGCGACCGTGGGTAGAAGAATATTATCTAAAACTGCCTGCTGAAATAGAAGGCTATTTTGACAAAACACAATTGCAAAAACTGAAAAATCAGTATTATAGCGGAAACGACCATTTGTACAATAAAA
>JALWKH010000198.1 GCA_026996635.1 Bacteroidales bacterium
GTTAAGTATATAATTGTAAAACAGGGTGATACTCCATATAAGATAGCAAAGGAATTGCAAATGATGGAGTGGCAGATTTACAAGTACAATGATTTGGAAAAGGGAAGTAAGTTGCAGCCGGGACAAGTGATTTACATCCAACCGAAAAGGTGTAAAGCCGAAAGAGGTATGGACAAATATACCGTGAAAGAAGGTGAAACATTAGCTGATATCTCGCAAAAATTTGCAGTAAAACAACGATGCTTGCGACGAAAAAATAATTTGAAGCCGGGAGAAGAAGTAAAACCCGGAGATGTGTTGTGGTTGCGCAAGCGAAAACCTGCTAAATAATGTGGTACAGACTTTTATTCCTCTTGCAGAAATTCACTTTTGGCAAACTGTTTAATTCTGCGTGCTTGCGGCTTTCTTACCTAGTGAAGATTGTTTTCAAAAATACCGGTATTTGCGGTTATCCCGAGGCGATTTCCGTTGAACCTGCCGCAGTGTGCAACTTGCATTGTCCGCAGTGCACAGTCGGAAGGGGAGAACTTTTGAGGCAGGCCGATTTTATGGATTTAAGTCTTTACCGCAAGATTATTGACGAGTTGGGAAATAAGTTGTGGTATGTGCTTTTGTATTTTCAGGGCGAGCCTTTTTTAAGCAAAGATTTTTTTGAGTTTGTGAAGTATGCTTCGGATAAAAAAATATACACTGCTACATCTACCAATGGACATTATTTGACAGCGGAAAACTGCGAAAAGATTGTAAAAAGCGGATTGGACGAAATTGTGATTTCGCTTGACGGACTTAATGTCGATGAATATGCCCGATACCGCAAAGGTGGTGATTTTGACAGGGTAGTGGAAGGGATAAAAAGGCTTGCAGAAACCAAAAAAATGCTTAACAGCAAAAAGCCGGTTATTACCTTACAATTTATTGTGTTTTCGCATAATGAAAAGAGTGCCGGAGGGTTTAAAAGTTTTGCAAAAAGTTTGGGTGCGGATATTGCCGAACTTAAAACCGCACAACTATTGGATTTGAAGCAAGTATCACTTTTACCCGCAAATAAAAAGTTCCGGCGTTACAGGATTGAAAACGGTATGGCTGTGCTTGACAAGCGGCTTAAAAACCGTTGTTGGCGTATGTGGCACTCATCGGTTGTAAATTCCGACGGAAATGTCGTTCCGTGCTGTTTTGATAAGAATGCGGATTTTGCTTTGGGAAATTTGAATGAATCAACTTTTTCAAAAATTTGGAAATCAGGAAAATATAAGTCGTTCAGAAATGAGGTTTTTACATCCCGAAAAAGTATCTCAATGTGTAATAATTGCACGGAATAGCTTACCAAATTTTATTTAAAAACATTTTTCCTCGTGATTAAAGTCAATAAAATATAGCTTGAATTTTGCTTACTTTGTCACAAACAAAAATCAGGAAAAATGGATTATTTGAACTTAATAAAATATATGATATCGCCGTCGGTGATGATATCTGCTTGCGGTCTGTTGCTGCTTGGAATTAACAACAAGTATTCTTTGGTAGTAAATCGCATAAGATTATTAAACCAGGAATTGAGGGATAGAAATTTAGAGAGTGGCTGGAGAGAGGTTATTATTCGTCAAATACCGTTGTTGCTTGAGAGAATGCGGTTTATTAAAAATGCCGTTTGGCTATACACATTGTCGGTAATATTTTTTATTCTTACGATAATATTTATAGGGGTAGAATTTGTGACAAGTCTTGATTTGGGAATTTTTGTAGATATAATCTTTGTTGTGGGAGTGATTACGTTATTGGTAGGAGCAATTTTTTCTGCAGAGGAAACACGGCTCGGCTACAAAATTGTTCACGATATTGAAGTAGGTGCCATTAAGACTTGGGTGTAGTTATGTTGTCTAAAAATGATGTGATTTTGCCGGTTTGGTTTCTTACATCAAACATTTTGATTTTTTCATAATCGGGGGAAGTTATTTTTTTGGTAATTATAATATCTTCCAAATATTTTAAAATTGCAGTAACATCTTCATACTCAAAGGTCTGGCCTGAACCGGTATCGTTTAGGATTGTTGCCACGTCGCTGTCTGTAGGTCCGAGTGCAAGCACGGGTTTCATAGCCCTTAAGTATTCGTACAATTTACCCGGTAGCCTTCCTTTGGCATTTTCGGCTTTGTTCACAGGTAACAATTGGATGGTGGAATTCACCATTAACTTAAGTGCTTCTATGCGGGGTATGTTGCCGAGCTCAACAAGGTTTTCTTCCAAACCGTATTTTTTTATTGATTCTTTTACCGAATAGTCTACAATTCCAGCAAACTTAAGTTTTATTTTTTCTTTGTAATCCGGGTACTTTTGAAAAAAGATTTTCAATGCTTCAAAAAATCCTTCGGGGTTTCTGTCTGTTCCGAGAATGCCGGCGTGTATGATGTTTATTTCATCGGAGTTTGGTTCGGGAGTTAAGTTTTTGAAATCGTCTTCATCATAGCCGTAATAAATTACATCAACATCTTTTGCACCTATGCTTTCGAGGTCTTTTGCCCAAGTTGGGCTTGCTATTGTAATTTTTTTTGCAGTTTTGAATGTTTCTTGTTCCAACTTCCGGTGAATTCTATCCGCCCACTTGGTTATTTTCATTAATTTGTAATAATCTACTTGTGTCCACGGGTCTTGAAAGTCTGCTAGCCATGGTATGCCTAACGCTTGGGACAACCGTAGTCCTATAACCGTATTGGTATGAGGCGGTCCGTCTGTGAGGATTGCATCTACGGGATTTTCTTGCAAATATTTTTTTAGAAATTTTACTGAAGGTTTTATCCATAATGATCTGGCATCGGGAATAAAAAAATTACCTCTAATCCAAATTGCCAAATCATCAATAACTGATGATTTTTTTTTGGCATAAACCGGATTGGACGGATCGTCTTTTTTTCGCCCCGAAAGCAATTTAAATGCAGCAAAAGGTTCTATAATTTTTCTTCTGATAACTTGTGTGCCTTCCGGTATGTCTTTAAAATTGTTTTGGTCAAGGTAGGGATAATCGGCATTTAAAGGTGCGTAAACGATTGGTTCCCAACCAAAGTTTCTCAAATATTTAACAAATTTAAGTGTCCGCAAAACGGTAATTCCGCCTGCAGGTGGCCAATAATATGATATTATCAGGACTTTTTTCATTTATTCGTCATGTTTTAATCAATCAAATCCCAACTTAACGGGGTACCTTTTTCAATGTCTTGTTTTGCCGTTTTACCCAGAATATCGTAATAATATTTGGGGTGCATGCCTATGCCGGGTCTTATTGACCGCACATTTTCAGGAGTAAGTTTTTCACCTTTTTTTATGTCTTTTACGGCAAAAAGCGAACGTCTTATTTTAAGTGCACTTTCCATTTTGGGTGTTAGTTTGAAAGAACCGTCTCCCATAGCTTCCTCTATGTGTCTTATTGCATCTACCATTGCTTTAAACTCTTGCGGTTCAAGGGAGAAGTCTTTATCCAATCCGTTGCTGTTGCGTGACAGGATAAAATGTTTTTCAATGATTCTTGCGCCCAATACTACTGACGCGATAGGTATTTCTATGCCAAGCGTGTGATCGGACAGTCCGACAACAGTTCCGAATCTTTCTTTTAATTTGGGTATCAACCTTAAATTAACCTCGTTGTAAGGTGTAGGATATGCAGATGTGCATTTTAGCAATGCTATTTGATTGTTTCCAGCTTCCCGGCAAGTTTTAACAGCTAACTTAATATCATCTTCCGTAGCGGCGCCTGTGGAAATTATTACCGGTTTTCCTGTTTCGGCACATTTTTTTATGAGCGGAATATCCGTAATTTCGGGTGAAGCAATTTTGTAAGCGGGTACATCAAGCGATTCTAGAAAGTCTACGGCATCCAAATCAAACGGACTGGAAAAGAAATCCAAGCCCAAATCTTTTGCAACTTGTTGGAGTTTCGGGTGCCATTCGTAAGGTGTCATACCTTTTTTGTACAGGTCATACATTTTTTGTCCTGCCCACAAGGAATCCTTCCTTGTTTGGAACCAAGGCTTGTCACAATCCAAGGTAAGGCTGTCGGGTGTATAGGTTTGCAGTTTTACGGCATCTGCACCTGCTTTTTTCATTGCCTCAATGGTTCGAGCCGCCAAATCGTAGTTTTGTTCGTGGTTGGCAGACAGTTCGGCAATAAAATATGTTTTGCTGTTTTCGTTTATTTCCGTATTGTTTATTCTCATGGCTTAAAATGTTGTATTTCCTGATTTAATGATTTCCAAAGATTTATCCCCTTCGTTAAACAATAAATCCAATGCAGACATATAAGGTAAAAATTTCCTGCCTAATTGCTTGTACTCAGGGTGTTTATATTCTTGGAAGACCACATTTATTCCTTCTTTGTTTAAAATTGAAGCATCCAAAACTTCTTTTGCACCTCCTGTATTGTATAGGGTGGTACAATTT
>JALWKH010000199.1 GCA_026996635.1 Bacteroidales bacterium
CCAAGCAGATTTATTCAATGCGAGATTGCCGCTTTTTTTTGACAGGAGGAGTATCCGTAGCGTATTTTGACAAAAAAACAGTATTTTCCGCCCCTTTCATAAGCATTGACGGTGAATATAGGGTTGCTGATAATCAGAGTTTTATAATTGGGTTGGGATGGTCATTGTATTCGTTCTCACCTGCATCAGACGAAATGGTATATCAAAGTTTCCCGGGCTTTCAATTCGGATATACATATTACATAAAATAGATATTTCCCTGAAGTATAGTGATTTAAAAAAGAAAAAAACAGTTAAAAATTTCACGAATTAAATAATACGGTTTACCTTTGTGTAAGTATTCTTTTGGTTTGTCAAAAAAAAGATGATGAAAGCCGGGTCTTTTCGTAAGGGTACGTGAACAAAAACACGGTAGATGGTTAAAGTATTAAGAATTCTCAACAGGTTTAATTTAGGCGGACCTACTTATAATGCAGGTTTTTTAACAAAATATTTGGGTGATGATTTTAAGACCGTTCTAATTGGAGGTAAGAATGGTGATTATGAAGAAAGCAGTTCGTTTATTTTGGATGAACTTGGTGTGGATTATAACATAATTCCCGAAATAAGACGCGAAATAAATCCTGTTAAAGATTACATTGCCTATCGAAAGATTAGAGAAATAATAAGAAGCGAAAAGCCCGATATAATTCATACACACGCCGCAAAAGCCGGTATGTTGGGTAGAATGGCAGCATTGAAGGAAGGAGTGCCGATAATTGTGCATACTTTTCACGGGCACGTTTTCCATTCATATTTTAATAAATACAAAACTAAATTTTTTATAAACCTTGAAAAATATTTGGCAAACAAAAGTGATAAAATAATTACAATTTCTCCAAGGCAGAAAGATGAAATACAAGGTTTTTTGGGCTTGGACGAAGACAAATTGATTACTGTGCCAATCGGGATTGATATTGATAAATTTAAAAAAGGCGGAGAAGATAAACGCTTTTATTTCAGAAAACAATATAAATTGGAAAATGATGAAATAGCCATAGGTATTGTTGGCAGATTAGTGCCGATAAAGAATCACAAAATGTTTATTAAGTCATTTTCTTTGTTAAAAAGATATCTTCAAGGGTCTAGGCGTGTTAAGGCTTTTATAATAGGTGATGGTGAACTGAAGTCTGAACTTGTTGAACTGGCTAAAGAATTGGGTCTTAAGGTTTGGCAAAAAGGAGAGACTCCGGATGGAACAGCAGATATTTATTTTACCTCGTGGATAAAAGATATGTCATTTGTTTACAATGGAATAGATATCGTAGCATTAACCTCACTTAATGAAGGGACACCTATAACATTAATAGAAGCACAAGCAAGTAATAAGCCGGTGGTTGCCACAAATGTAGGAGGAGTAGCCGATACTTTAATAGATGGTGTTACAGGCTTATTGTCAATGTCAAAAAATGTTTACGGCTTCTATTATAACTTGTTGCAACTTGTAATAAATGACAGTAAAAGGCTGAAAATGGGCAGCAACGGATACCGTTTTGTGAAAAATAATTATGATTACAAAATCTTGGTAAATAATATCAGAAATTTGTATGAATCGTTACTTGCCGAAAAAGTTCCTGCATACAATAAAGTCAAAACTGTTTATAGTGTTGAAAATGAGAAAGTAGCTATGGTTTGATGTTGCTGTATTATTTGAAAATAAATTTTTTGTAGAACAATATCAGTATAAAAAATCCTACCGTTATTGATGCATCTGCAAAGTTGAATACAGGTTGGAAAAATATAAATCTCTCTCCGCCCCAAAACGGGATCCATTGCGGTAATACCGTATCAATTATCGGGAAATAAAACATATCAACCACTTTGCCGTGCAGAAATGAAGCATATCCGCCGTCGGGAGGCAGAAATTGTGCAATTGAATAGTAGTTGCTTTGGCTGAAAATCATTCCGTAGAATGCCGAATCTATCAAGTTGCCCATAGCTCCCGCCAAAATCATTGATATGGTTACAATGTAGCCGGTAGGGTAGTTTTGTTTGATAATGCGGATAAGGTAATAAATGATAAATCCTATAGCGACAATTCTGAAAAGGCTCAAGGCAAGTTTTCCCCAGTTGGTTCCGAGTTCCCAGCCGAACGCCATACCGTTGTTTTCGGTGAAGTGAATCAAGAACCAATTGCCGATAACGGGGATTTCTTGCCCCAGATACATATTGGTTTTGACAATAAATTTAATAGCCTGGTCGATTATCAATATGCCGAAGATAACCGCCAGGCTTATTTTAGCGTTTTTGCTCATTTATTTTTTCTTCTTATCCCTGTTTAGTTTGGCTTCTATACTGAGTGTTGCGTGGGGAACAGCCATCAACCTTTCTTTTGAAATCAGTTTACCTGTTTCCCTGCAAATGCCGTAAGTTTTGTTTTCTATCCTTACAAGTGCGGCTTTCAGGTCATTTATGAATTTAAGTTGTCTTTGTGCCAGCCTTGCTATTTCTTCACGGTTTTGTACTTCTACACTGTCTTCCAAACTTGCAAAACTTGGTGTAGTATCGTTTATATCATTGCTGTCTTCGTTTGTTAGCATTTTTTTCAGCTCATCGTATTCTTTTTGAGCTTTTTCCAATTTTTCCAGAATAAGTTTTTTGAAAAATTCCAATTCTTCGTCGGAATATCTCTTTTTTTCTTCTGCCATAACAATGGTTTTTTAATTGTGTTTTTCCACTTTAATAAGTGTTTCTATTTCATCGGTTAATTTAACCTTTTTGCTGTCACCGTTCAGACTGTCGGAAAAGTCAATATCCAACGCAAGTGTTTGTGATGCAATATAATCCTTATGTGTCAAAACGGCTTTGTATAGTTCGTCGTGTGTGTTTGCCAACCTGATTTTTACCTTGTCGGTTACTTCAAAATCAGATTCTTTCCTTATATTTTGTATTTTGTTTATCAATTCCCTTGCAATTCCTTCCAACTTCAATTCTTCGGTAATGTTTGTATCAAGTGCTACGGTGAGGTTACCGTCGTGTTCAACGAGCCAACCCGGAATGTCTTCCGAAATTATTTCCACTTCGTCGATTTTTATTTCTATGTTGTTACTGTCCAAATCAAAAGTGAGTTTGCCTTCTTTTTCGAACTTATTTATGTCAGGCTGTGAAAGATTGGCAAGATAAGCCGCAATACCTTTCATTAGTTTTCCGTAGCGAGGACCGAGTAGTTTAAAGTTAGGTTTAACCTTTTTTACCAAAATTTCGGAAGTATCCGTTACCAAATCCATTTGTTTTATGTTGGTTTCGGTAAGGATAATTTTTTCCATATTCTTGATAAGTTGTTCCTGTTCTTTGTTCAGCACGGGGATAAGAACTCTGGCAAGCGGTTGTCTTACTTTTATGTTTACTTTACGACGCAATGCCAAAATCATTGATGTAATGCGTTGTGCCAAATCCATTTGTTTTTCCAAGTCTTTGTTTATCAGGCTTTCGTCGTATTTGGGGAATGTTACCAAATGAACCGATTCTTCTTTGTACCTGCCTGTAACCGAGTTTAGATCTTGGAATAGCTTTTCGGCATAGAAAGGTGCAAACGGCGACATCAATATTGCTACTGTTTCCAAAACTGTGTAGAGGGTTTGATAAGCGGCAATTTTGTCCCTATTGTATTCGCCGCCCCAGAATCTTTTGCGGTTGAGGCGAACATACCAATTACTGAGGTTGTCTATCACGAAATTTTGAATCAGGCGGGCAGCTTTTGTCGGTTCGTAGTCTTCAAGTGCTTCTTCCACTTCTTTTACCAGTGTGTTAAGCAACGAAATAATCCACCTGTCGAGTTCGGGTCTTTCGCTTACCGGTACTTCTTCGTCGCTGTATGTAAATCCGTCAATGTTTGCGTAAAGTGCAAAGAATGAATATGTGTTGTAAAGTGTGCCGAAGAATTTCCTTTTTACTTCTTCAACGCCTGAAACATCAAATTTGAGGTTGTCCCAAGGTTGCGAGTTGGTAATCATATACCACCTTACATTATCGGCACCGTATTTTCCTATCAAATCAAACGGATCAACTACATTGCCCAGCCTTTTGCTCATCTTGTTTCCGTTCTTGTCCAGCACAAGCCCGTTGCTGATAATGTTTTTGAATGCAACGGAGTCGAACAGCATTGTTGCAATGGCGTGAAGCGTAAAGAACCATCCGCGTGTTTGGTCAACTCCTTCGGCTATGAAATCGGCAGGGAATTTCTTTTTAAATTTTTCGGTATTTTCAAAAGGATAATGCCATTGTGCATAAGGCATTGCTCCCGAGTCGAACCACACATCTATAAGGTCGGGTTCGCGGTACATAGGTTTGCCGGACGGGGAAACAAGCACTATTTTATCTACATAAGGCCTGTGTAAGTCAATTTTGTCGTAGTTTTCCTTTGATTTGTCGTTTT
>JALWKH010000200.1 GCA_026996635.1 Bacteroidales bacterium
CTTCTATATAGCTGTCGTATCCGATACAGTAAGGTACGGTTGCCGAAAAATCTCCCGTAGGTTGAGGAGCAAACAATACCCTTAAGGTGTCTTTATCAACACATCCGTCATGGTCAACTACCCAGTAGATATCCCTGTATGGAGGGTTATCATTGTAGTTAAGGATATTGCTGTGTATGGTATCGTCATAGTTTATGCCGTATCCGTGTCCTGTAGATGTGAAATAGGTGTTGGTTGAGTCTGTTGTGTACCATTTACCTATTCCTACCGTAGGACTTGCATGCAGATAATAATCGTGTCCGCAGGCTGTGTCTTTCTTTACTCCGAATTCGTCTCTCGGGAAATCTCCTACATAGGCATCGGGTATTTCTATAAACCGTATGGCAGCCACTTCCGAAGTATCTTTACATGCTCCGTTTTCAACAACCCAATAGAAATGGTGCATACCGTAGTATGACACAATTGTTGTATCTACATGCGGTTCATTGTTGATAAAGGTGGTATTGGGTACCGTGTCTATCCAGTAACCGAAGCCGTAATCAGGTTCGTCGGCATCAAGAATACCTACCATTGTCAAACCGCAGTTAGTGCTGTCTGCCGGATCAAAGTATGATACGGCGGGAACTTCTGCTGCAAAGTAAACTTGTACGCTGTCCCGTGCAACACATATACCGTTATATTCCCTCCAGTAGAAGGTTACAGTATCGTTATTACCGGCGTATCTTATCCAAGCATACGGGTTATATTGTTGGTTCGGATCTATATTACCGTCTGCAGTGTCATAAAATGCAGTACCACTCGGCACTTCCCATTGCCCTGTTCCCGAAGCACTTATTGCATGCATTTGAACAAACTTACCGCATACGCTTGTATCGTTACCTGCATCAATATTCGGTACTTCCAAGAATTCTATAACGACAGTATCCGATGTGCGGCATTGGTTGTTCTCCCTGTTCCATTCCGTCCATACAAAGTAATAAGTTCCATAGGTAGAGACATCTACTCCACTGTGTGGTATAGTATCCAATGTAAAGTGAACAGTAGCTCCCGCAGGTTTTTGTGCAACACTCCACTGACCTTGACTCACATAACTTCCTAAATCCATTTCTGCTTGCAATTCATAACTTAATCCACAAATACTATCATCTTCTCCTGCATAAGCTTGAGGCACTTGATAAAATGTTACAAGTACAGAATCATATCCGCCACAACCTGCCGAATTATATGTATTCCAATACATCCATATATCTACTTTTCCACTATCTCCATAAACATTGGGTACTAGATTAGAAATATCGGCAACTGCATTCGGAATCGTATTATCATCAAAGTTTACACCAGGAATGCTAGTTGTCCATTGTGCAGTAGTTATATTACTACCCGTAGTATCGGCATCAAGTTGGTAATAATAATCACACGTACCTCCACTTAATCCTGCTTCGGCAAAAGGTGTTCTTTGGAAGGTTACATAAACAGTATCAGTAGCTTCACAGAATCCGTTTTCTTCATGCCAGATAAACGGATATGTTACAGTGTTTACTGAATATTGAGGAATATCAGCATAAACATCATTGTGATAAATATCCGGGTCAAAAATTGTTCCGGCAGGACCTTCCCAATAATAAGAAATAGCATTAGTATCACCAACCAAATGAACTACAGTACCACAAACTGTAGTATCTTCCCCAGCATCAGGTGTTGGTACAGGGTAAAAACCTATTTTAACGGTATTTGAATTGTCACATGTTCCGTTACTTTCAGTCCATGTAAATTCATATAAACCATAAGCAGAAACAGTTACCTGGGTATGTGGGTCTGTATTGTCTGCAAAAGTTGCTGTTCCGGGACCTGAAGTAAAATCCCAATGTCCTGTATTACCAGACTGCAATTGACCATTTAAATTAGTACTATATCCACATACAGAAGTATCATTCCCAGCTATAGCAGGTGGAACTTCTAAGAAATTTATTTGAATGGAATACGAAGTATCACAACCTGTATAGCCCGAATAAAAAGTCAAAGTATAAGTTCCATAATCAGTAACATGTACACCTGTTTGTGTTGAAGTATTATCATCAAAAATTACGGACCCCGGACCTGTTCCCGACCAAGTACCGTTAAAACCTTGTTCTATTTGTGCCTCAACAACAGCAGACATACCACAAAAACTTGCACCATCCGATGGCGAAGTTATAGATAAGGCTGGCTTATAACAGCAGTTAGTTGCAGTATCAGATAATACAACAACAGGTAATGTTGTATCGTAAGAACAGCCGAAATCATCAGTTATAGTATAAGTAAAATGTTCTGTTGACTGATTCGGATGAGGTGGATGGTAAGTACCTGCACCATTCCCATTTCCATCATCAGCTAAAATTTCTCCATTACTTCCGGGACCGGTAAAAGTCCATGTTTGAGAAGCAATACTATTTTGGAAACTCCATAATTCAGGATACAAAGTACTATCAAAGTCTATCCACCAAGCAAAAATCCAACCGTCATCAATGCTCCAGTTGTCACATATCCTTATGGTCCATGTACCATTTAGAGGACAACCAACCAATGCAGATAAAGACTCATACGATGCATAAGAATCATTAGGATCTACAGCACTACCCTGCGACACTCCAATAGTATGACCTGCACTTGCGGCATCCCCCAAGGTCCCATTGTAAGTAGGATTAGGAGAAATACAATATGTGTATCCTGTTCCAGGAGAAGAACTTCCATCATTTGCATCACCTAAAAAAACACCTCCACCATTTTGTGCTTCCATTTGTACTTGTGTCCCGTTAGGACAAATAATATACATTGTTAAGTCTCCAATATAGGAATGTTCTATATTCATACATATCCCATGAAGTTGATTTATATCATCCAATGTTTGACCGGGATCAAAGTTATTTATATCAATAGATGTTTCGTAACAAACGCCATTACCATCCGGCAATGGTGTTGTATCAGCATGAGCAGGGGTTATTTCATTTGTCCAATAAGGTTGTGAAGCATGTCCATTCAGTGTAACTGTCTGATCGGGACATATTGCAGGAGGATCCAAAGTTGTTCCATCAAAAGAAGGTGTCATTGATGTTCTTATCCTAACAGTTACATCATTTGTGCTTTGACATCCTTTATCATCCGTAATGGTTAGATGTACATTGTAACCACCTCCGTCTGTATATGTATGAGACACATTAGTTAAGTTAGTACCGGAATCTGTTGTTCCGTCACCGAATTCCCAATCAAAAGTAGAAGTAGCATCAGATTGTGCGTATGTTGTATTTTGATATATACCTTGTGCCGTAAAAGAAACTTGTTCACCTTGACAAATATCTACATACATCACCGAGTCTATAATATGATAGTTCGGATTAGTAGAAACTATCTGAGCTTCCAAATGTTGACACATGAAGTTACAAGAAATGGAAGCAGAAAAAGCATCACCCGAACCGTTACCGGTATATTCAAAAGTTAAACAACCTGAAGTATTGGCTTGAGTAGCATTAACAGCCCATGGAGCTTGCCAAGCGTTACAACCAATTTGAGGGGCACTGGTACTATTTCCGTCATAAATACATAAAGTACCATTATTTATACTGTAGCTGTCAAATGCGATGGTAATGTGGGAGTTACCACTGGCAATATCATCGGAACATAATGTAAACACATATGTTTGACCAACCGTGTAATTACCCAACTCCAGTGTACCGCTACAAGCATTTACGGTACCGCCATCCGTCACATAAAATGTTTGGGCTTTAACTCCCTGAAAAGAAGAAAACACAAACAATAAAACACCGAAAATTCCGGATATGATTATCTTTTTTTTCATAATTAAAAGATTTTGTTATTATTTTTTCAAAGATTTCACTCTTACGTAATTATCATACATTCTGTTCAAATCTTGCAAAGAACGCATAATAAGAAGTTTCCCAGTGTTGCCTATCTTATAATAAGTTGTACGGCTAACATCATTTTTGCAATTATATATATAAGGATTAAAATTCTTGATTTCATCCATGGTAATATTTTTGGAATTATCCGATAACCTTACCAAGTCTTTGTATTCAATAGGCTTGTCCGGCATATCAATAACATATCCGGCGTTCTTCACAAAAAAGTTCATCTTTTCCAACTGTTGGGGATTTTCTTGACTTAGTTTTTCCAGATAAGCTTTATCATATTTTGCATAAAGCCTGGGATCAATTTCTGATTGAGCAAAAGTGGCAATACTCAAAAAAATCCCGATAACAAACATAAATATTCTTGTTTTCATAACTTGATAATTTTTGCTAATTAGACAATACACCTAAGAAAAGGTTGTCCAAAAATACATAAAAATTTTTTTCATTGTGGTTAAATTACAGATTTAAAGAAAAT
>JALWKH010000201.1 GCA_026996635.1 Bacteroidales bacterium
AATATGTGCCAACTCCTATATTTTCGAGATTCTGTGTACTGTCTCCCGTACTCCAACTAAAGTTATAAGGTGGTGTGCCTCCGCTTGGCGAGATATAAATACCTCCGTCGGCAAACGAATAACAAGACACATCGACTATTGAATCCAAGATAATTTGCAAAGGTTGCGGGGTAGGAATATATACGGAGTCAACAGCAACACAACCGTTTGTATCTGTTACTGTTACATAATGCAATTGTGATGTAAAATTTGTTGCTGTTTGGGTAGTTTCTCCGTTATCCCACAAATAAGTATAAGGCATTGTTCCACCTTGTGCCGTTACTGTAGCCGTACCGTTACTGTCTCCATAACACAATACGGAATCAATAGCGGTAATGGCTGTTGTCAACAAATCCGGCTGCGTTATCGTAACACTATCCGTTGTGGACAATCCACACCCTCCGTTTATTGTTACATAATATATTCCTGCTGTTAAATTTTCTGCTATCGAGTCGTTATCATTATTGCTCCATTGGAACGTATATGGTGCAATACCTTCTGTTATTTGAACTGTGGCAACTCCGGAATTTTCACCGTAGCAATTTACCATTGAAGTAAGAATAGTATCGGAAATAGAAGCAGGCACCATAATGGAATCGTAACTCATTGGTCCGCATGGAGGATTTATTTGTACTTTTATCAAATAAGTATTTCCAAATTGTATGTTATACAAAGTATCTGAAGTACTTGATGTATTAAGATGTTCCTGTAATACATTTCCGTTTTCATCTGACCAAGTATAATTTATCACAGGATTTGTCATTGTGGTATTTACTGTTGCAACAGCATTTACAGTTCCGTCATCAGTGCAAAAGAATGAATTATTAAAAGTTGACCCGCTACTGCAATTATTGCTGTGGACTGCATTTATTACAGCTATACCGTCTTTGCCGGAGGCATAAATCAAATTATTATTTTTGTCATACATAACATCCCAAACAAAAGAACCGGGCCAGTTAAGGGAAATGTCATCGATGGGACCGGTAATGGTACTGCCGTCAAAAGTATAAACCAAAATATTGCCGTTATTACCGCCTATATATATTGTATTGCACTCATCAACGGCTATACCTCCTTCCCTCCTGTTAGGCATTCCCGTAGAAATAGTAGCCAGTTGTGTGCCGTTTGTCTTGTCATAAGCTGCAATTGTAGCACCGTCGTATAAATACAAATAATCATTATTTACAGCTAAAGCATTAAATGCATTTGATCCGCTGCCACAATTATAATCCGGAGGATGATTACTGCATTCTTCAAACCCTTGTACACCATTATGTACAACCATCCAATCATTACCATTCATTGTAGAGTTAATTTTGAGCAAATAATGATCACAATATCCATCAGCATATGCATAAACACAATAAATATTACCTGCAGGATCTGTAACGGCGTGAACTATATCCTGGTCACTACTGCCATTTCCTGTAAAATTTGCTGTCTGAACAGCCCCTGTAATCGGATCTATTATTCCTCCGTTGAGATTTGAAGATGTGCCACCACCAAATCCCATTACCCTGTTGTTGCTGCAATCAAAAGCCAAACACCACATCTCCCTAAAATCATCATCTTGATTTGACATAAAGCCGTCAGCATTCCCATTAAAATCTATCCTGATTGCCCTGGCTCCACCACCTGTAAAACCACCATTAAACGCTTCTGATATATATATTTTCTGATTGTTCCTGTCAACCATTAAATTACCCTCGTACATTGTGTTTAAATTATTTATATTATAAGTCCAAATAAGGGAACCCGAAGGAGAATATTTTTGAACATAATCATAAGTCAAATTATCTACATATACATAAACATTACCGTCATAATCATAATCTACTTCAAAAGCATAAACATTACTCATACCACTAACACCTGACACCCACGGATCTATTCTAGCATTTTCTGTAAGATATGAAGTTTGTGATTTGAATTCAATTAAGTTATCTTCAGTTAAATTGAAAAAAACAGGGTATGTGTCACCCGATTCGGTTATCAAATCCTGAGGAGCATGGTCTATTAGGGGATGTAAAGGTGTTTTTATAATTACATTTCCGTGTTTATTGATATTAACATTTTTTACATCTCCATAATAATTTAATTTTAAGTCGTTTATATCTGCACCCTGATGTAATATAATTTCATATTTATAACCTGCACTGTCTTGGGGAAATGAGTATAAAATGTCAATGTGAGGATAAGCATTTTTAAAAAGCAATTTTTTAAATCCATCGGCTTTTTTATCTCTTACATTACCGAAAGTATAATACCCTTCAGCTTTATCTATAGGAATAATCTCCACATCGGGGTTTATGTTTTCCCACTCACTGAAAATAAAATATTTTACAGGCTTTAAATCCTTCAAATCATCTTCATCCTCATCAAGTTCTTCTCTTGTCGGTACCCAACCGTTTTGCACCAAAGTATCTATCTCAATGATAACTCCTTTCCTTGTAACAAAAATTTGTTCTTTGGCATCACTTATACTTGTATAAAGTATTTCCCTGTCAGCTATTTTTTCTACCTGACCAATATTTTGAATAAAAACTTTTTTTACTATATTTGTTCTGGTCCACTTTAACTGTGAAAAGGTAGTTGCCCAAACAATTACAGCTAATATAAAAACATATATTTTCTTCATATTTCTTTTTTTATTTTAAACGAAAACTTTCAAAAAAGGTCGCTTACTATAATATAAAAAATACTAAAATCAAATTTATTATCTCATTAAAACAACTATTCCGCTTTCAATATGACTATTTCCGTCTTTAGAATAATACAGGCACCTTCACACATACACAATCAGGATCATTTAAATCCACAAGCCCGTCATTGTCATCATCTATGCCATTGTTACATATTTCGGCATTTTGTGCCCAAGTGAAACTTATTTTCAACAGAATCAATAATATGAATAAAATCTTTTTTATATATAATTCACCATTACAACTTAACTACACGATTTAGCCAAGTTTTACCGGGTGTTATAACTTTTACTACATATACCCCTCCGGGTAATCCCGAAACATCTATTTTATTAACCTTACCATATTCTTTAATCACCGAACCGTTCAAATCGCATAGTTTTACAGACAGAACATTAGATTCGGGATCATTTATGTAAACAAAATCTTTTGCAGGATTGGGATAAATATTTATTTCCCGCACATTTTCCTCCCAAACAGGAGTTCCGTATTCATTAATTGTCAGGTCATAAGTACAAGAATCCACAATTTGGTTTTGATCGTCTTTCAACAACCAAGTTATGGTATAATTGCCCGGAGTAAATTCTTCTCCTGCAAGTGTTCCCGTATTATTGTAATCATTTACAAGTGTTAAGTCTGAAGTGCAATTGTTAATGAAACTAGGATCCAGTTCATCATCAACTACAGTATAAATTCCCGTGGAATCCGCTTCCCGGGTAATATTTGACAAGCATTCAATTTCTGCCGTGAATTGATACAATGTAGCAGCAGTGGTAATTAGTTCGCTATTGGTTTTATCATACACTTTGCAACGGTATTGGTACCCGTACATATCCGGAGTAACATTGCGAATTATAAGTTTTGCCTTATTTACACCGGAATAAGTATTATTATCGGTTAAATCTTCAAAACCGCTGCCCGTATTCACTTGCCACTGATAATGAACAACTCCCGCAGATAAGACCGAGAAATAAGCATTTCCTCCTTGACAAGTATAATAATCAGTAGGATTGCTGATGATACGGTATTGATAATTTTCAAACCAACATAAATAATCTTCCCACCAAGCACCAACTATCAAATCTGTGTATCCGTCCTTATTCAAGTCAGCAGAATAAACAGGTCTTACATCTTTTGCATAAGGACCCGGATAATCCAAAACGAAATTACCGGTTCCGTTTATATTTTCAGAGATTTGAATAAAACCGAGAGTACCTGATGTAAAAATATCAAGATCTCCGTCATTTTCCATATCATTTAAGGCAATATTATATGCACCTTCCGTTACAGAAGATAATTTTACGGGAGTAAATGTGTTGTCGTGATTGTTTATTAAAGTAATAAAACCATGATTTGTATTATAAACAGCATCGGCATAACCGTCATTGTTTACATCAGCCACCTTTATTTCGTCTGAATAACCCAAAGAGTCATTAATTATCAAAGAAGTATTAAAGTTTCCGTTTCCGTCGTTAAGATAAGCACCTGTGTAACTGTAATCCGAGAAAATAATATCCGGTGCACCGTCATTATTTATATCAATAAATTCAGCAGAATACGGATGCAAAGTATC
>JALWKH010000202.1 GCA_026996635.1 Bacteroidales bacterium
TTTTATATATACAAAGAAAACTGTATCGAAATAAAATTACAGCTATGAGAAAAAAATATTTCTTTTTAACATTGTTTGTTTTACTGGCAATGTCGGGATTTTCCCAAAATGTTTATTTGAAAAACAAAGGTACTTTCATTAAGGTTAGTCAATCCACTAATGTAAAAGTAAACGGTACCATAATAAACGAAAACAATAACAATACTGCCGGTAGAATCTACAATGACGGAAACATCTTTGTCAGCAGCAATATTGTTAATGCATCAACCGATTCCGTTTTCGATGTTTCCAACACATCAGGAAATGTAATATTAAATGGTAGTGGTGTTCAACATTTCCAAGGGAATACCGTGGCCGTAGAAAACTTGTATTTAGCAAACTCCGGATCAGATACGGCACTCTCTCTATTAGACAATAATCATATTGTAACAAATAAACTTACTTTCTCTAACAATAATAAAGTCGCAACAAATAACAATTATTTGGTAATTGCCAACACAGACTTAAACAGCATTGAAGGTTACGACAACAATAATTTTATTTACGGAAACCTTAGAAGGTATATAGACGGTAACCAAACAGATTTTTATTTCTTCCCTGTAGGTAAATCATTAGCTTCAACCGATTACCACCTCGCTGCATTAAAACCAAACACTTTGACAGGGACAAACTATGTAGATGTAAATTTTGGCGACCTGACAAACAGCAATGATGCCGATTTGGTAGCAACAGAACTTGGAACCCAATACTATGAAATGGCACATGAAGGTGTTTGGCATATAAATCCTGACGCACAACCTACGGGCGGAAGTTATGATTTAAGACTTTATATTGATAATATTGCAGGATTATCAGATAATAAATTTGCTATTTTGAGCCGTCCGGAAGGATCTACTACAGCAGCAGATTGGACTTGCGATCCTTGTGGTATCGGAAACCCCGGACTTAGCCCGAATAACGGCGAAGGACGTATGGTTGCAGACGGTTATGCTTTGCGACACGGTTATTCACACTTTTCCGAATTCGGTATAGGTAAACTCGGATGTGTAAATGTTGATTTAGGTCCTGATACAATTTTGTGTGCAGGTTCTACATTAACCCTCTATCCGGGCAGTTATGTTTCATATCAATGGTCAACGGGTTCAACCGATACTGCAATTGTAGTTTCTACCAGTGGCACTTATTATGTAACGGTAACTGACGACATGGGTTGTATAACTTCTGACTCAATAAATGTTATCATATCTTCTCCGATAAACATGTCAACAGTAATTGACACTCCAACATGTACAAGCCCCGGTTCTATTGACTTAACAGTTTCCGGCGGTATCAGTCCATACACATATTCGTGGAATACAGGTGCTACCACAGAAGACATTAGTGATGCACAACCCGGCACATACATTGTTGTTGTAACAGACTCAGTAGGTTGTACTGCTTCAGATACAATTGATGTTCCAAACTTAATGGCAACAATAACCCTCACTTTCAATAATGTAACAGATGTTACTTGCTACGGGTTAAACAACGGTCATGCAGAAGTTGAAGCATCGGGAGGAGCTTCTCCGTACAGCTACCAATGGAATAACGGATCAACTTCCAATATAGCAGACAATCTTGCTGCAGGATGGTATTATGTAACGGCAACAGATGCAAACGGATGTACAGGAGTTGACAGTGTAGAAATTAATCAACCTGAACCGATAAATATTGATATTGCTGCAAATGATGTAACATGTTACGGTTCTGCTGACGGTGAAGTAATGACAAGTGTAACCGGTGGAACAGCACCATATGCATACCAATGGAATACTGGAAGCACAAGCAGTATGATAACAGGCTTGCAACCGGGTATGTACAGTGTTACTGTAACCGATAACAACGGTTGTACTGATTCTGCACAAGCAATCGTATCCGAGCCTACCCCGATAAGAGTAAGTGAAAATACTTCAGATCCGCTTTGCTACGGAGACAGTGCTACTATAGCATTACAAACATCAGGCGGTATGCCTCCTTATACATATTCTTGGAATACAGGTGCAACAGACAGTACAATCCAAGTTACCCAAGGAGAATACACTGTAACTGTAACTGATAATAATGGTTGCGATACTACAATTACAGTAAGCGTAGATTACAACGGACTGGAACCTCTGGTAATAGAAGACACGGTGACACAACCAAACGGATATGAATTTAATATTGACCTTACTGTTTCAGGCGGAACTTCTCCTTATACATATTTGTGGAGCTCGGGCGAAACTAATGAAGACATAACTGTTTCAATGGGAGGAACTTACATAGTAACTGTTACCGATTATAACGGTTGTACAGCTTATGACACCATAAACATTGAAATGAAACTGTTAATTCCTACAGTTATTACTCCAAACGGCGACGGACACAATGATACTTGGAGAATACTTAACATAGGAACTTACGACGATGTTACATTGCAAGTTTACAACAGATGGGGTGATTTGTTATTCGAATTCCACGGAAACGGATACGATTATCTTGACGTGAAAAACCAATGGGACGGAACTTATAATGGTAAACTTGTTCCATTCGGTGAATATCTCTATGTAGTGAAATTAGGAAATGACGTTTATAAAGGAACACTCTTAGTAAAATACTAAAAAGCATTGTTTTTACAATAATGCATACGGGGCACTCGCAAAAGGGTGTCCCGTTTTTATTTTAGAGACATATTAAGGTCGATTTATCTTTTTATTATCTTTGTGAAAACAAGTAAATTTATTTTTTATGAAGAAGATTTTGTTTATCACTTTGGCATTTATCTCATTTATTTCTTTCGGACAAGAAAAATGGGAACTGGAAAAAGACAGTAAAGGAATAAAAGTTTATACAAGGCCTGTAAAAGGATCTGATGTAAAAGAGTTTAAAGCATACACCTATCTTAATGCCACTCCCGATAAACTTTTGAAAGTAATAAATGATGCAAACGGCTTTAAAGACTGGATAGATAAAGTTGATTATTCCAAATCATTAAGCCACCCCAATAACAATACTTTTATTGTATATATACAACTCGGTATGCCAATAGGTGTAACCGACAGGGATATGGTTCTGAAAAATGTGGTGAAAAAACTTAAAGGCGGCGGATACAAAATAGAAGTTACTTCGGTTTACGATAAATATCCCGAACAAGAAGACTTTGTAAGAATAAAGAAAGCTTACGGATATTGGCTGCTAATACCTGAAAAAGGAAAAACAAAAATTGTTTATCAGTTTTATTCAGACCCTGCCGGCAGCCTACCTACTTGGATAGTAAATATGTTTTTGGTTGACGGACCATACAACACATTAAAAGCATTAAGGGAAAAGTTCGAAGGCTAAAAAAATGAGATTCTCAGACATAGTCGGTCAAGAACATATAAAAGAACACCTGCGCACAATAGTTGATCAAAAAAAAGTCAGTCATGCAATGATGTTTGCAGGACCGCAAGGGTCAGGCAAATTGGCAATGGCTTTAGCTTTTGCCCAATACCTTAATTGCCCAAATCCGCAAAACGGCGAACCTTGCGGTGTGTGCAACAGTTGTCGCAAAATTGAGTCATTCAACCACCCCGACTTGATTTTCATCTATCCAACCATAAGCAGCAGTAAACACAAGCAAAACTACAGCAATAATTTTATAGCCGAATGGCAAGAAATGATAATACACTCACCGTATTTTTCACTCTCCGAATGGTTGGAAAAAATTTCAGGCGGACAAACCAACAAACAAGCCTCTATTTTCAAAGACGACAGCGAAGAAATAATAAGACGATTATCCGTAAAATCATTCGAATCGGAAAACAGGGTAATCATAATTTGGCAAGCCGACAAAATGAACACGGTAGCTGCCAACAAAATCCTTAAAATCCTTGAAGAGCCTCAACCGAATACATACTTCGTACTTACAACAGAACTTCCCGATACCATTTTGCCCACAATTATTTCCAGAACACAACTTGTAAAATTTGGCGGAGTAAAAACTACCAAAATACTTGAATGGGTACAACATAAATATCCCGAATTAAAAGAATGGCAGCAAATAAACATCTCCAAACTTGCCGACGGTAATGTAATTTATGCCAGACAACTTGCCGAACTGTATTCCAAAAACGAAACATTGGAATTTTTCAACCTGTTTGTAAACCTTACCCGCAATGCCTATACTGCCGACTTTCTTAAAATAAACGATTTGGTTTTATCAATTGATGAAATGACAACGGAACAGCAAAAGGCTTTTATAAATTATATAACACGGATGTTTAGAAGTGCTTACCTGTTCAATGCCAAAC
>JALWKH010000203.1 GCA_026996635.1 Bacteroidales bacterium
CTTCTTATATATAAGCACCTGAAATAAAGCCACAAACAAAAAAAATGATGCTGCTAATGTATATGAATCCTTTAATATGCCGGACCCCCAAAATGCTACGGAGGGATAAAACAAGATAGCTACCGAAAATTGCTTAATTAAAGAAGGATAATGTGAAGTCAAAAATTTAAAAAGAAACCAAGAACCGGAAAAAGTAAAAGTTGCAACCAATATAGTTGTAGTCAAAATACTTTTAAACCCTAAAAAAACAAAAAGTGAAGTAATTCTTACAACAAAGAACGACCAAGGATCTCCGTAATACCATGGATAACCCGTAGTAACATCAAAATAACTGTAATTTTCAATGGAAGTATTCCCGAACAAAATAGATAAATATACTTTTGGATTTTTAAACGATAAATTTACCAAAGCTTCGGCACTCTTGTAATATCCTATAGTATCGCCACCACCATAATAATAAATGTAAATAAATAGAAAAAAAATTGCCGCAAATACCTTAAACAGATATCCCGGCAATAAATAATCATAAACTTTATTTTCTTCTTTTCTTGTGAGAAAAATAAAGGTGAAAAATGTTATAAAAATAAGTAGATAAACAACACCTAAAAAAAAATCGATAAATGTAAGCTGAACCATCTACGATTACATACAAAATCTAATTTTCAAACTCAAATAATATATCAACAGGTATGTTGCTGTTATTCACTCTTTCTATATCTTTTTTCACATCGTCTGAAACAGTACTATATTCCCTGTACATATTTTTAAGAGCATTATAATCTCCGTTTCCTTCGATAGTAAGTATATTTTTTGTTTGTTCTTCAACAGCTTTCTTCATTTTTTCGAAATCTATGTGGTATTTCCCGGTCTTTTCATCTTTAATAATTGCACCTTTCTTAAGGAAAAAATTCAAATTGATAATAGCAGCCTTTGCTTGTGAGTGAGCTGTACCAAACCTTATTGAACGGAACATGTCTGCCAAATAGGTAACATAATTACTCTTTAGATTAACTTGAAGATCCTTGTTTTCACTTAATTTAGTAAGCAAAAACAATCTCATCACATCATCATGAATATTTCTTGCAATATTGTAGAAGTCTTTCAAAGCATCTTTTACACTTCCTTTATCATTAACTGTTTTTTTCAAAATCAGACCTTCCGAGATTTCAAAAAAGAAATTGCCTTCAAAAAATGCCCTTGATGTAACCATTTTACTTTGTGAACTGTCAATTAACAATTGTGCAATAGGATACAAAATCTTACTAAACTTTGCTTCCGTAACATTCATAAATTGAATCTTCTTTGTTCCTTTTTCCATTGTAACCTTCCCTTCAATCGGACGGGTGATTGCCAATTGTTTGGGTCCGAAATTACTGTATCCGCCTACATAAACCAAATCGGCAACAAACATAGAAGTTCCAAGTGCAAGTTTTTGGTTTTTATAATTATCATCAACCGGCAGTTCTTGCTGTAATGTAGGTAAAAGCTCTATATAATTTTTCAACTTGGAAGTCCATTCGTCATCACGAACAAAAACATAAGCTTCATATGCCGCCTTTAGGTTCAGGAATTTATCAAGTTCAGTATCGTATGCACCCAGTATCAAATCTATTTTATTGTCTTTCAAATCCATCCATAGAGCATCACTAGGATAATAATCATCTGTTTCAAGTGTATGTATTTTTTCCAATAAATATTTTTTAAAGTTTTCATCTTCACAGTACTTAGCAGCTTCTTTCAATTCATTTGATATCTTAGCTATTTCTTCTTGATATGCTTCGTGATACGGTTGGGTATATAATGAATTATCATCAGGATTTCTCCTAATCAGTGTAAACATACTTAACTTGTCTGAAAAAGGCATCTGTACAAACGGTAAGTACTTTATATCTTCAGGATAAAAATTAGCACCGGAAGGTTTTTTATTAAATCCCGGAACAAAAACTTCATTGTTTCTTAAAACATCCCAAGGTCCATAATTTACATTAACATAATAAACAGAGTCCTTATCACTTACTTTTGACAAAACTTTGTTTTTGTCACCGAAGTTTTGTTTCCAAAAAATATCATTTACCACCTTAGCGGCCTTAATCAAGTGGAACAATACCTTTTTTTGATTTTCAGTTAAACTTGCTGTGTCAGGATTGAGATTTATCCTGGCATACTGGTTTATTCTTTCTTGAATGGTTAATTGTTTAACTTCACCTTTTTTGGTTTCATTCTCTTTAGAACCGTTATTTTCGCCGGTATTTGTATTGTTGCCTCCGCAGGAAGCCATTAAAAGAACTATTGCTAAGTATAAAAATTTTTTCATACCCGAGATTTTTAAAAATGTCTTAAAATTAAAATTTTTAGTAAAGTTAATAACAATTTTTTATCAGTTGCCAAATTTAGAACATTTTTTTTACCCGATTAACTTATTTTACTCCAATCTACCTCTTTAAAACTTATTTTCTTTAAATGATTTTGCAAAATCTTATTTTCAGGCTTGTTTAAGAAAACATCTTTTTCCAAAATCTCCACAGCAACATTTTTTACAAATTCGAGTAACTTACCGTCTTTGCCAAGTTCTGCCACTTTTAAATCAATGGGCATACCGCTTTGTTGCTTTCCTTCAATATCCCCCGGACCCCGCATTTTCAAGTCGGCTTCGGCAATTTCAAACCCGTCGTTAGAATTTACCATTATGGACATTCTTTTTGCCGATGTTTCACTTATTTTATCTTTGGTTATCAAAAAACAATACGACTGATGCTTGCCCCTGCCGACACGACCTCTAAGCTGGTGCAATTGTGCAAGTCCGAATTTTTCCGCACTCTCAATTACCATAATAGTTGCATTCGGCACATTCACACCAACTTCAATAACTGTTGTAGCCACCATTATTTTTGCCGTTCCGTTTGCAAACAACCGCATCTCTTCCTCTTTCTCTTTCGAAGTCATTTTACCATGCACCATGGCAACATAATACTTAGGCGGCGGGAAAAACGCCACAACATCATTATACCCTCTAATCAGGTTTTCATAGTCCATTTTTTTTGACTCTTCAATAAGCGGAAAAACCATATATGCCTGCCTTCCTGCATCAATTTCCTTTTTTATGAAATTGTAAACCTTATACCTTTCCCCTGCTTTCACATGAAAAGTCCTTACGGGCTTCCTGCCCGGAGGCATTTCATCAATAATGGAAACATCCAAGTCGCCGTACAAAGTCATGGCAAGTGTTCTCGGAATGGGTGTTGCTGTCATAACCAACACATGCGGCGGAAGTTCGTTTTTTTGCCACATCTTGGCTCGCTGTGCCACTCCGAAACGATGCTGCTCGTCAATCACAACAAAACCCAAATTCTTAAACACCACATCGTCTTCAATCAATGCGTGTGTACCTATTATTATATCAATCTTACCTTCCGAAAGACGTTTTTTTATATCGGTTTTGTTCTTTTTAGTTGTCGAACCCGTAAGCAATTCCACGCTGACAGGCATATCTCCCAACATTTCTTTTATGGAGAAAAAATGTTGCTGGGCAAGTACTTCGGTAGGAACCATCATTGCCGCCTGGTAGCCGTTATCCAAAGCAAGCAACATGCTCATAAGTGCTACAAGGGTTTTACCGCTGCCAACATCCCCTTGAAGCAAACGGTTCATTTGCCGGCCGGATTTCATATCGGCGCGTATTTCTTTTACCACCCTTTTTTGTGCACCGGTAAGTTCGAAAGGTAGGTGTTCTTTATAAAACTTATTGAACAGTTCTCCAACTTTTTCAAAAACAAAACCCTTGTCTTTTTCTTTGCGGATAAACCGTCTTTGCTGTATCTTTAACTGTACATAAAACAATTCCTCAAACTTCAACCTTGCTACAGCTTTATCCAACATTTGCATATTTTGCGGCAAGTGCATGTTTTTTATTGCATCGCGCCTGCTCATCAGTTTGTATTTATCTATCAACCAAGCAGGTAATGTTTCAGGAATCTTATCGTACACTTGCGGCAAAATGGTAGAAATAATCTTCCTGAAAGTTTTATTGTTAAAAAAGTTCTTTTTCAACTTTTCTCTAAGCGGATAAACAGGCAAGATATTGTTTTTCAACACAAGATTATTACCGGAAAAAACCTCTAGTTCCGGATGAACGAAACTAATTTCGCTGCCGAAAAAATTTGGTTTACCGAAAAGTACATACTTTTTCCCCGGCCGGTAAGTTTTCTTTATCCAATCAAATCCTTGAAACCAAACAACCTTAACAACTCCCGTATCATCTTTGAAATATGCAATAAGCCTCCTTCTTCCTTTTGGCACCTCCTCGTACTCTC
>JALWKH010000204.1 GCA_026996635.1 Bacteroidales bacterium
ACCGTCACCGTTAGGTGTAATCACGGTAGGTACAATCAAACAACTGTTTTCAGCTTTTTTAATTGTTATTTCCACATCCTTTTGACAGTCATTACTATCCAATACGGTTAATGTATATGTTCCCGGTGTTAATCCCGTTACAAAATTTGTATCAAGCGGATTACCGTCAAACATATAAATGTAGGGTGGGGTTCCTCCCGTAACGGAGTCTATTATGAATGATGCATTCGGATTTTCTATGCATTCCGGCTGATGAACAGTAGTATAAACAGATAATTCATTTGGTTGCGGAACAAAAATTTCTTCTGTCAAAGAGCACAAATTCACATCGGTTACAGTCAAATAATAAGTGCCGCTTTGCAGACTGTCAATAGCCGGAATCATATCTCCTGTGCTCCAGTTGTAAACATAGGGTTGTGTACCTCCTCCAACTACAACAACTATGCGTCCGTCATTGCCCGAATTACATTTGGGTGCTGTCACATATACACTGTCAACAAGTTCGTTGGGTTGATTTATTGTTATGTCTGCCATGCTGGTACACGAGTTTACATCAGATACTGTAACGGAATATGTTCCTGCTGCAAGTCCGGATAATGAAAGCGATGTGTCTCCCGTATTCCAGTTTACTGTGTATGGTGGTTGACCTCCCGAAATTGAGATTGTTACAGATCCGTTTGTATCGCCATAACAAGTTACATCTTGTTGGTTGGTAACTTCAATTGTCGCTCCGTTAATATCAGAAAGATTTATGGTTGTATCGCTGCTGCAACCGAAATAATCGGTTACCGTAACAGAATATATTCCTGACGGAATATTGTCTATTGCATTTGTTGTAGCCCCGGTGCTCCATTCGTAGCTGTACGGAGAAACAGCATTGCCTCCGTATGCTTCAAGACGTCCGTCAGACAAACCGCAATGAGGTTGTTCTTCTACAATGTAAATATCCGGAATTCTATGGAAAACCAATGATAATTGGTCGGTAGCACCATCACATGGACCTGCAGGATCATTTGTTGTTGCTGTTATTACAATGGTTGAGTTAAAATCTGAGTTTGCAGGTATGTAATATGTAACAGTGTCTGTAAGTGATGTAAACGAACCGTTTCCTGTAGATGACCAAGTTACAGAAGTTGCACTTCCGCTTAAGTGGGCAGTTAATTGTACAGGATTGCTGCCACATAGGGTTGTGTCATTTCCGATATTAACATGTGGTGCTTCAAATATTGTGATTGTATCTTGATCTTCTGCTGCCGAGCAGCCTCCCGAGGCTTCAATATAGTTTGTTATAATGTAAGTTCCCGGAGGTGTGTTTGCCAAGTCAATTTCACCTGTACTGGTGCTCACAAAAGCTACACCTGAAGGATATGACGAGAATGTTCCACCACTGCCGTTATTTTCATATACCGGTAGCGGATTAGTGCCTGCTTGGCAATATTCATCACTATCGTAGTGGAAATCTGCAGAGAATCCTGTGGTGATTGTTATGTCCATTGAATATGAATTCGGACAATTGCCTGCAGTTGTATATGTTACCGTGTATGTACCCACATTACTGTTTTGAGGATTTATTTCACCGGTAGAGGAATTTATATCCAACCCTGAAGGTGAAACCGTAAATGTGCCGCCCGGAGTATTAATTTGGTCGGGTTGTACAGCAGATCCTGTTTGACAGAATGTCCCTGTAGGATAAGAGAAGAATGCGTCATCAGGAGGCAAAAGGTTTATTTTTACAGTATCGCTGACAGGGGCACAAGGAGAATTAGAGCTTACGGATGTCAAAACCAGAATAACAGTACCATTGTTTAAATCTTGAGTGCCGAAATGGTAATATGTGTTTAATTGGTTTGCATCATTGAACGATCCGTCACCTTCTGTTGTCCAAATTCCTTGGTTTGCGGAACCTGATACAATTCCATTAAGTTGAATACTGTCACTGTAAGCACAAACCATTGTATCGTTACCTGCAAATACATAAGGTTCGTCCACTACTTCGGTTGTTCTGGTGTATGTACTTGTACAAGTTCCACCGTTTTGCACGCCTGTAATTCTCACATCATCTATATTCCAACCTGAGTATGTAATACTTCCGTCCGAGTGGCTTCTCCATCTTATTTGTACATTGCTTTGTCCGTCTGCATAGGCTGATATATTCAGACTTTGGAACGTCCATTCATCATCTTGAGGTGATCCGCTCCATATTTGTTGCCAAGAGTTTCCGCCATCAGTTGTTAATTCTACAATTGCCAAATCGTAACCGTCTTCCATATTACAATAACGCCAGAAGTTAAGGGTAGTATTTCTTATGTTTGAACAATCAAATGAAGGAGAAAGTAGCCATTCTTGAGAATCATTATAATAACCGCCGATTCCGGAACCGCTACCGTCACTTAATCCTTCTCCGTAAACATTATTATCAGTGTTGCTTGATGAATGATCCATAACAGGATCCGGGTTTGAAAGAACGGAAGAACCGTTACCGCCTTGAGGATTTCCCCATTCCCAAGAGTCACCGTTTGTGCCTCCGTGAGTCCAACCTGCTTGCGGTGCGGGGTCAAAATCATCTTCAAAAACCGTTACCACATCATAATCGTAAGTATATGTTATGGTGTGCTGTCCCAATCCTGCAGATGAAGGGTCGAATGTATTTCCCGATATACCGTCACCGCTGAATGTTCCGTATGGATCGTAATTACCGCTTAATGTAACGGCATTGCTGTTTATACAATAAGAAGAATCAAGACCTGTGAAATGAGCATTGGCTGCATCAACAAATACTGTTACATCTGCAGTAGAACCGGAACAGAAAGAATTACCTCCACTTACGGTTGCTGTATATGTGGTTGTTTGATGAGGAGATACATAAATTGTCATATTGTTTTCTTGTCCGATAAGGCTCGGATCATAAGGGTCAGATGTCCAAGTTACCGAACTTCCTCCGCTGGCAGTTAGCTCTACAACGTCGCCCTCACACATGGTTTGGTCTTCTCCGGCACTGGCTACAACCACTCCTGCATTGGTTGGTACGGCAAAATAGTATTGGCAGTTGTCACCACCCCAGCCGTCAATCATAATTTTGTATGCATGTCCGGGGGTTAACCCTTCTGCACGGATGCGTCCGTTTGCTTCTTTGTTTGGGCTCCAACAATTTGAAACCGGAACAAATGTGTTGCAATCGCTGTCGTAAATTTGTATTTGAATACCGTGTATTCTGTTATAAGGTGGTATTCCGGTACAGTTTTCAGTCCACACATCAATAAGCGCTACAGTAGAATCGGCAATAAATGTAAGCCAAGAATTATTATCTATTGTTCCACAAAATGGTCCTCCATTGTTGGTATTCAATTCAGTATGGTCAGCTGTGTAAGCGTCACTTGTGTTTCCGCAATACCCGTCGAGGTTACACAACGGGGTTGCCGATTCACAAACATCAGATGCAGTATCATTTTGCGAGCAACTGGGCGGATAACAATTCTCCGGACACTCTAGTTCGATCTTCCAACCATCGTTTACCGTAGCTCCGTCAGAGTAGAATTCAAAAGTTAAGCACCCGCTTAATCCGTAATAAGCGGTACCGTTGTCGTCTAAGGTTGCAGTAACATCAAAATTTGCAGATGTATCATTCAATACTGCAAGTAAGTCTCCTGAAGCATCTACACCGTCATAAATGAGTAAATAATCGTAATCTGCTTCCAAATCGTAGTAGTCAATTACAGCTCTAATACAACTATTATTATCGGAACAAATGGTTTTTATCCAGTTTTCATTGTTGGAATAATCTCCATTTTCGCCTCCCGAGTCATAGAAAAGTGCACTGCAAGTGTAATCGGTAGATAATCTTTGTACGGAAGTAATTTTTACCAGATCGATACATACTCCATATCCGTAATACGCCACGCCTTCAAATGCTATTTGGTATGTAGAAGACGGGTTGGGTAATCCCAAAGTAGTTTTTTTCCAACTAGCCTGATTATTGTCAAAAGTTGCAATGTGATGCCACGGGTCAGAAGGTGAAGTCCTGTAATAAATTTTTAATGTGTCTTGGTCGGAATTCCACATTTCGTGGGCACGGTAAAATGTAAGGGTATAATCTGCCGCACCGCTCAAGTCAATTTGTGGGGTTATTAACCTTGATACACTTCCGTCGTTTGTGTGGCTTGTTATGTAAAAAGCGGCATTGTAACTGCCGTACGCAGCTCCTGAGGGATGTCCGTTACTTCCGCCTCCTTGGAATTGCCAGTCTATGTTACCAACAACATGTTCTACTGTCCAACCGGAAGGAATGGAACCACCGTTTTCAA
>JALWKH010000205.1:0-1674 GCA_026996635.1 Bacteroidales bacterium
GTTTATCTACCGTGTATTCGGGGATAGCTGCCGATTGAGGCAACTGTTTGTTCATATCCACCAGTTCGTACCCTTTGTTGGTAAAAACCCTTACATCAAGTTTGTCATAGGGTCTTATTACATATTCTTTTACCCCTGTGGTGTCAAAATTATTGTATTTGAAGTCTTTACCGGTTTTGAACATTTGATTGGGATAGAACACTCTGCAACCCGACAGAAAAACAATTGCTGCCGTTGAAATAAAAAATATGTAAACAAGCCTTTTCATTTTATATTTCTTTTCTCAACCTTGAATCGGGAATATTCATTTGTTCCCTGTATTTTGCTACTGTCCTGCGTGCAATCTTAAAGCCTTTGTTCTTTAAAATCTGTGCTATTTTGTCGTCTGAATACGGTTTGTGCTTATCTTCCTTGTCAATAATTTCTTTGATAATTTCTTTAATCTTACGGGTGGAAACATCTTCGCCGGAACTTGTTTGCAGTTTGTCGCTGAAGAAATATTTTAACGGGTAAATGCCGAATGGTGTTTGGACATATTTGTTGCTAACCACTCTGGAGATTGTCGATACATCATAGCCTGTTTTGTCGGCTATGTCTTTGAGTATCATTGGCTTAATGTTTTTGTCGTCTTGGGTCAGGAAAAAGTCTTTTTGATGTTTGGCTATTTCTTTCATAGTGTGAAGCATAGTTTTTTGCCTTTGCGAAAGGGCAGTAATAAACCACTCTGCGTCTTCTTTGTTCTTTTTAATGAATTTGGTAGTTTCTTTATCTTTTTTGTCTTTGTTGTTTTTGCTTTCAAGTCTTTTCAGGAGTTGTTCATACTGCTTATTTATGCGGAGTTTCGGAGAGTTTTTATCGTTTAATGTTACGGTAATTTCATTATTGTCATCTATGTCCAAAATGAAGTCTGGTGTTATTGTGTTGAAGTTTTTTGAGACAGCTTCGTTCAAAGCCATTCCGGGTTTCGGGTTTAGCTTTTTTATTTCGTCCAATACCGCTTCCAAGACTTCACGGCTTATTCCGAGTTTAGACATTATTTTTTCATAATGTTTCTTGCCGAGTTCTTCAAAATATTCTTTTACAATTTTAAGGGCAAGTTGCAGTGTTTCAGAATCTTCTTCATCTTCAAGTTTCCTTTCCAGTTGGATAATCATTGATTCTTGTAGGCTTTGAGCAGCTATTCCGGGTGGGTCGAGTTGTTGAATTATTTTCAGTGTTTCTTTCACTTCTTCGTCGCTTACATCCACACCTTGCTTAAAAGCTATATCATCTGCAATGGAGGTAATGTCCCTTCTGAGGTATCCGTCATCGTCCAAATTTCCTAATATGTAATCGGCAATGATTTTTTGGTTATCGGTCAGGTTAAAGTTTAAAGTAAGTTGATTTTCCAGACTGTCTCTAAACGAAGGTTGCACAGCCATCGGGATTTGCTTTTCTTCTACATTTTTGTCTTTGGGCAGGTTTAACTTATATTCGGGATACTCGTCGATGTCATTCATATATTCTTCCGGGTCGAAATCGTCTAATGCTTGTTCAAACTCGTCTTTTTCTTGTGTTTCGTCTTCTTCAGGATCTTCTTCTGTTTCTGTCTGGTTGTCAAATTCAAATTCATCTACAGGTTCACCTTCTTCCAGCAGGGGATTTTTTTCCAATTCTTCTTTTATCCTGTTATCC
>JALWKH010000205.1:1684-4300 GCA_026996635.1 Bacteroidales bacterium
TTTTCAAGAGTTTAATTGCCGTAATTTGCTGTGGTGTAAGTTTTTGTTGTTGTGTTTGAATTTGTTTTTGCTTAGAAGTCGCCATTATTTTTTCATTTTTTTACAAAGATACATAATTTTTGAAAAGTGTTGGTTTGAATGAAATGCAATCTAGGGTAATCAAAATTGATCATAATGAATTTGTTAATTTGCTAATTATTTAATTTCCAATTTTCACTAACAACTAACCACTAATAAACAATTTTCTTCGTCACAGATCCGTTTTTGTTCTTTACCGTAACGAGATACACTCCTTTTGCATAGTCTTTAAAATTTATGCTTATATGTTGTGAGTTGTAATCGTTACTGTAAATTTCTTTGCCTGTGATGTCGTGTATTATTACCGTAACATTTTCTTTTTTACTCAGGTTAATATTCAGAACCTCATTTACGGGATTCGGATAAAGTGTTATGGCCAAGTTGTTTATTCTTAATAGCGGAGCAGATATATTTTGCAGACTGTCGGGTATCTCGGAAGTGTATTTTACACCTTTGAACCAGGCATACCTCATTTTTTCGTATTGCCCCGGTTGAAAGCATTCTACCAAATAATGAACACTGTCGTGTTGGGTAAATACTAATTTCATCATTATATCATCGCATAATGCTTGCCGAATTTCTTCTATTGTAGAATAATTACATTCATCAAACCCAAGACCAATAGTGCAGAATGCGTAGAAATTTTCGTGATAGGAATAATGTGTGTATGGATTTATATCGTTTGAATCTACTAAAAACCAACTGACAACATCATAACTAAGTGTATCATTTACATGAAGAGTATCTACATCAAACACAATCAGCGTATCGGGTCTAATGGTAGTCCAAACGGTGTCGGGTTCTTCACGGTACATAAAGGTTCCTGCATAACATCCTATAAGGCTGTCTAATGTTTCCTGTGCCGCTGCCATTATAGGCAGAAAAGCAAGAATGAATATTATTTTTTTCATAGCAATTGTTTCTGTGATGTAATGCATTTAAATAACCACGATAAAATTGTGTGGTATTAAATGCCGAATAAAATTGTTTTGCATTGCAATTTCGTTATAATTTTCCTGTTGACGATAATGTTTTTATAAAAATTAAGCGTTTGATTTTGCATTAATCTTTTGTACTGCGCACATTGTGGCGGGATTATCATAAACTTATTGCATCTATATAAGTAAAATTGAGAAGACTAATTTAGATGTAGATTGTAAAAAAGACAACTTGAGTAAAATAAAAAATGCTGCAGGATGAAGGTTCCTGCAGCATTAGGAAACAACGAGCTATGAAGAAAATTACTTACGGGCGGGTTTGTTATGATGAAATCCTTTTTTGTGGAGATGTTTGCCTGAGATGATTTTTTTGTCAAAATACACTTTTTGTTCATCAGTTAGTAAGCTTCTGATTTTAAGCTGCATATCGATGCGGCTTTTCATTAAATCTCCTCTTAAAGAGTTGATTTCGTTAACAGTTTTGTCTATTTCTTTTTGGTTCGGGTTGTCTTGAGTCATCAGAACTTTAAGGTGTGCCCTTTTTTCTTTCAATAGAGCTTGTTTTTGTGTTACTTCTTTCATGCGTTCTGTCCTCAGTTCCTTAATCTTGCTAATTTGGTCTTCAGTCAGATTAGGAATGCCTGAAAAATTCTCAATTTTTTCTTTGTCTGAAAGATTTTTACCGTTGCAAGGACCTAAACCCATTCCGAGTTGGGCAAATGATATTGCACTGAAAAATAATGCAAGAACTGCTGTGATTAAAATTTTCTTTTTCATGGCTTATAAGTTTTTTTGTTTTGCTAATTAGACAGGGTTGTGGGAAAAAGGTTTAAAATGAATTTGTAAAAAATGTTTTTCATTGCTAAAAAATTGTTACTTTGCCTACGTGAAATAAAAATTTATTGGTGATATGAAAAATGAAATTAAGCAGTTGATTTGGTCTTCGCTGTTGCTGATAGCAGCAATAGTTTTTGCATTTTATTACTTTCAAAATCAAGGAAATATGGAAGAACAAGTAAATTGGAATTATCCCAAAGCAAAAAAAGTGGATGTTGTAGATGATTATTTCGGCACAAAAGTTCCTGATCCTTACAGGTGGATGGAAGACGAAAATTCGCCGGAAGTGAAAAAGTGGATTAAAGAGGAAAATAAATTAACATTTGAATATCTGTCGAAAATACCTTACAGGGAAAAGATAAAAAAGAGACTCGAAAAGTTGTGGAATTACGAAAGGAAAAGCGTACCGTTTACCAAAGGTGATTTGACATTTTATTTCTACAACCCGGGATTGCTAAACCAAAGCATCTTGTATGTGCAGAAAGATGGCGAAGAACCGCGAGTTTTGATTGATCCGAATAAATTTTCCGAAGACGGAACAATAGCTTTAGCCGGCATAGGTATTTCAAAAGACGGTAAATACATAGCTTATTCCATTTCCAAAGGCGGAAGCGACTGGAGGGAAATTTATGTAAAAGAAATTGAAACCGGAAAAATGTTGCCAGACACCATAAAGTGGGCAAAGTTCACAGGCATTAGCTGGGACAAAGACGGATTTTATTACAGTGGGTACACCCCGCCGGCAGAAGGTAAGGAACTGACG
>JALWKH010000206.1 GCA_026996635.1 Bacteroidales bacterium
CTTCAATTAATAATGATAAATACGAATCTATACTTGATGAAGCCAGAAAATCAAAAGGTGATCAAATTTTAGATTATAGGGGAGAGGTTGTATATGTACATAGAATAATGTATAACGGGCAGGTTTTTGGTAAAATAATAATGGTTTTTACAAAAGAATATTTTTACAATAAGTTTTTCCACTTTATTTTTTATGAATTTCTTATATTTTTTGGGATTTTTCTATTGGCTTTTATCGTGATTTATATATTGTTGACATACATCACAAAACCTATTTTTAGTTTAATTGAAACAATGAAGAGTGTTATCGATAATAATGATTTTACAATTAGACTGGAAGCTAAATCAGGGGATGAATTCGGTACTCTTATCAGGATGTTTAATCATATGCTTGACCATATTGAAATGCAAAATAAAATATTGGTTGAAGCTCAGCAAAAGGCAATGCACCACGCAAAAATAAAAGAACAGTTTTTGGCACATATGAGTCACGAAATCCGCACACCGCTTAATGCTATTTACGGTTTTACCGTGTTGTTGGAAGAAAGTCAATTGGATAAGACACAGAGGCTTTATCTTCATTACATAAAATCATCCATAGAGAACTTACAAGTTATTATAAATGATATACTTGATTTCTCTAAAATAGAAGCAGGAAAACTTAAAATAGAGAAGCATATATTTGATTTGCATGAATTTTTGAATGAGATTAAACAATTATTTTTACCCAAGGCTGAAAAAAAAGGTATAGATTTGTTATTGGATATTGATGAAAAAACACCCAAGTATATAAAAGGAGATAGGATTAGGTTGAATCAAATTTTGGTGAATTTGATAAGCAATGCAATAAAGTTTACAACTTCAGGTTATGTTAAGTTGCAATTAAGGGTGATAGGAAAAACTGATAATAGTGTGAAATTGCAATTTAAGGTAATAGATACGGGTGTTGGGATTAAGAAGAAACAGTTAGACAGAATTTTTGAAGAATTTGAGCAAGCCAACAGTGAAGTTTCTATTAAATACGGTGGTACAGGTTTAGGTTTAGCGATAACAAAAAAACTTGTAGAGTTGCAAGGTGGTCGTATTTATGTGGAAAGTGTTTACAAAAAAGGAAGTACTTTCGGGTTTGAGATAGAATACGAACTGCCAACGGAAAATGAAATAAAATTATATGAAAGTGAAAACAATACTGCACAAAATAAGGATAAAACCGAAGAAAAACCTGCACAAGCTAAAATTTTAGTGGTAGAAGACAATAAAATAAATCAACTTTTATTAAAAAAGATTTTAACTAAATTAGGGCACAAAGTAGTAACGGCAAACAATGGCAAAGAGGCAATATCTGCGGTTGAAAAGGAAGATTTTGACATAATTTTTATGGATATACATATGCCGGAGATGGACGGTTATGAAGCAACCGAGTATATTAAAACAAAAATTGATAACAAAAAGAAAAGTAATATTCCGATAGTTGCCCTTACGGCTGCAGTAACTGAGGAAGAAAGAAAAAAAGCTAAAAATGTCGGTATGGTCGGTTTTGTACCGAAACCATTTAAAGAACAGGATATTGTGGAAATAATTAAAAATCTTGCAAAAAATAGAATATGAAATACATCAATCTTGATTACATTAATACCATTGCGGATGGTAATGACGATCTGTTGAATGAATTGTCGGAGATTTTTATTACTCAAGTTAATGAAATTGTAGATATTATTAATGAATCCGTAGAAAGTGAAAATATAGAAGCACTAAAACAAGCTGCTCATAAAATAAAATCATCTCTCAGGACATTCGGGGTGAAAAATTTGGCAAATAAGTTTGAAGAAGTGGAGTTGAATAATAATATTACTTTTGACGGGGAATTTATTTCAGGAATAAAAGCTATGATAACCGAGGTAAATAATGTAGTTTCCGAATTGGAAGAATATTTATCTCAACATAAATAATAAAAGCGTGAACAATGATGAATAAGAAATTAAGGGCAAAGCTGGAAAAATATGACAAAATACACAAAATTGCAGTTTTGACTTCCGGGGGTGATGCTCCGGGTATGAATGCTGCAATTAGGGCTGTTGTCCGTTCGGCAATATTTTACGGAAAAGAAGCTTATGGAGTATATCACGGCTACAAGGGGCTTATAGAAGGTGATATAAAAAAAATGGAGTCCAGTGATGTAAGTAACATTATCAACCGCGGAGGTACTATTCTGAAAACTTCCAGATGTCCGATGTTTAAAGAATATGAAGGCCGAGAAAAGGCTTATAAAAATTTAAAAGAAAAAGGCATTGATGCTTTGGTTGTGATAGGTGGCGACGGTTCATTTAAGGGTGCAAGGGAGTTTTCGGATGAATTTGATATACCTGTAGTAGGTATTCCGGGTACAATAGATAATGACCTGTACGGAACAGATTACACTATCGGTTATGACACAGCTCTGAATGTTGTTGTAGATGCTGTCGATAAAATAAGGGATACGGCGGAATCACACGACAGGTTGTTTTTTGTGGAAGTAATGGGGCGCGATGCAGGTTTTATTGCTCTACGGAGCGGAATAGCATCGGGTGCCGAAGCAATTCTTATACCTGAAGTTCCTACCAACTTGAAGAAGTTTAAAAAATATCTTGCCGAAGAGTATCAAGTTAAGAAAACTTCAAGCATTGTATTGGTTGCCGAAGGTGACGATAGCGGTGGAGCAGTTGCTGTAGCAAATTATGTAAAAAAACAATTTCCAGATTTTAATGTGCGTATAAGTATTTTGGGTCATTTGCAAAGAGGTGGTTCGCCTTCTGTTTACGACAGGGTAACTGCCAGCCAAATGGGTATTGCTGCAGTAGAAGGTTTGCTCGCCGGCAAGAGTGGTGTAATGGTCGGTATCAAGAACAGGAAAATGGTGTATGTACCTTTTGAAAAGACTGTTAAGCACCACAAAACAGTAAAAAGAGAGTTGTTGCGAATAGTGGAAATTTTAAATATTTAATGGTAAATGGAAGATTTGAAAAAGCTGATAGAAGAGGCTTGGGAAGACAGGAATAAACTGAAAGAAAAAGTTTATCAAAAAGCTGTTTACGAAGTAATAGAGAAGCTGGACAAGGGACAGCACAGAGTAGCACAAAAGAATGATGACGGAAAATGGATTGTAAACGAGTGGGTTAAGAAAGCTGTTATTCTGTATTTCCCAATCAAAAATATGGATACTATTGAGATTGGCCCATTTGAGTTTTACGATAAAATACCGCTGAAAAAAGGCTATGAAGAGTTAGGTGTTAGGGTAGTGCCGCATGCTATTGCCAGATACGGTGCTTATGTGGCAAAGGGCGTGATTATGATGCCTTCTTATGTAAACATCGGTGCGTATGTGGACGAAGGCACAATGGTAGATACATGGGCAACTGTAGGCAGTTGTGCACAGATTGGCAAGAATGTTCATTTGAGCGGTGGTGTCGGTATAGGTGGCGTGTTGGAGCCTGTGCAGGCTGCACCCGTAATTATCGGCGATAATTGTTTTATCGGTTCGCGGTCTATTGTGGTGGAAGGTGTTCATGTGGATGATGAAGCCGTGCTTGGTGCCAATGTGGTAATAACCCAATCTACAAAAATAATTGATGTAACAGGCGAAAAACCTGTTGAATACAAAGGCTATGTGCCGCCGAGGAGCGTGGTAATTCCCGGAAGTTATACCAAGAAATTTCCGGCAGGAGAATATAATGTGCCGTGTGCATTGATAATCGGCAAGCGTAAAGAAAGCACAAACAAGAAAACAAGCTTGAACGATGCTTTGCGTGAATTTGATGTGCCGGTTTAATTTGCAATATCAATTTTTTATATAAATTTGTATAAATTAGCGTGAGTTAAAAACAAAGAAATAAAACAAAAGACTGATGAAAAAGATTTTGGTAATCGGAGCAGCAGGTCAAATTGGAACCGATCTGACTTTGAAGTTGAATGAACTTTTCGGAGTTGAAAATGTGATTGTAGCCGACATTAGGGAACCGAACAGGGAAATTGTTCCCGATAATGTTTTTGAAAAGTTGGATGTTCTTGATTTGGATAGGGTTAAAGAAGTTGTAAACAAATATAAAATTACTGATATATACCATTTGGCTGCAATGCTTTCGGGCAAAGCGGAATTGAATCCGGGATTTGCTTGGCACTTGAATATGGACGGACTATTCAATGTGCTTAATGTAGCCAAAGACAATGGTGTCAGCAAAGTTTTCTGGCCAAGTTCCATTGCCGCTTTCGGACCAAACAGCCGCAAACAAAATACACCGCAATTTGATGTGATGGATCCGAACA
>JALWKH010000207.1 GCA_026996635.1 Bacteroidales bacterium
TAATTGTTGTGCGGTATAAAAGAGTTATTGTGTCAAGATTTGTAAATAAAAAAGCCCCACCAAATAGGGCAGGGCTTTAAAATGATGCGATTATATAAATTTATCAATTATTCCAAAGTTTTGTGTAATTCAGCTATTTTATCTGCAAGTGCGTCCAACTTGTCGTAATCTTCATCTTTCGGTACGCCTTTAATGAGTACGGGTTCTAGCATTTCGGCTTGGAGGTTTACCAGCAATCCTTTTATTTGGTCAACCATTTTACCGCCCCAGCCGTAGGAACCTACTATTCCGGCAAATTTTGTTTTAGGTCTGAGGGCATTAGCCAAATATGCTGCATAAACCACTTGCGGATGTGCACCACCCAATACCATTGGTGAACCGAAAATTACTGTTGCAGCATCTACAAGTTCAATTGCAAAATGCCCCAAGTCGGTTTTTGTCATATTGAAAGGTATGACTTTTAATCCACGGGCTACGAGTTCATCCGTTAGATATTTTACAATAATTTCGGTACTTTCGTGCATTGATACATAAGGAATAAGAATTTTATTTTCCACTCTGTCCGAAATCCAATCTTTGTATGCTTCAATGATAAGTTCGGGTCGTGGGTAAACAGGCCCGTGACTCGGAGCTATGTATTTGATGTCAAGTTTTTCTACTTTTTCAATGTTCTTTTTAATTTGTTTGCGGAAAGGCATCATTATTTCCGCATAATATCTTTTGGCATCTTCCACTACCTTGTATTCATCTTCTACGAACAAGCGGCTTGTTGCCCTGTGAGAACCGAAGAAGTCGCAAGAGAACAAAATTTTGTCTTCTACCAAATAGGTACTCATTGTTTCTGGCCAATGTACCCATGGAGTCATTATGAATTTAAGGGTTTTTCCGCCCAAATCAAGTTCTTCACCTTCTTTGATTATAATGAAATCATCTTCGTCAACATCAAGTAAGTCCATCAGCATACCTTTGGCTTTGGCATTTGTTACCACTTTGGCACCTTCGTATTCGTCCAATACATAAGGTATTGCACCGGAGTGGTCTTGTTCCGCATGATTTGCTATTATATAATCTATTTTTTCAATACCCAGCCTGTCGAGATGTTCAAACAAGTCTTCTATCAATTCGGGATCAACCGTGTCTATCAAAGCTGTTTTTTCTTTACCCACCACCAGATAAGCATTGTAACTTGTTCCGTCAGGCAGAGGAATCAATTCATCAAAAATTCTTCTGTCCCAATGTTCTGCTCCCACAAAATATACATCTTTAGTTATTTCGTTGTACACCAAGTTTTTACCTTCTCTTTCTTTTGTTATTTCATTTTCGTTTTTTACCAACTTTGTTTCTTCTTCCAATGGCTCAAAGTCTTCTTTGCTTACACCGCAAACAGGGCATGACCAATCATCCGGAATATCTTCAAATGGTGTTCCGGGAGCTATTCCGCTATCGGGATCACCCTGTGCAGGGTCATAAATGTATCCGCAAACTACGCAACGATATTTTTTCATTTTCTTAAAATTTTAATGTTTCCGAAAACAAAAATAAACCAAATTATCATACAAAAGTAGCATATAGATCAAAAATACCTAAAATGAGGTAAATAAGAAAAAAGCGATACATTTGCACAAATTTTTATGTTATGGTGAAAAATATCAATTCCCGCACAAAGATTATAGCAACATTGGGTCCTGCATCAAGGAATAAAGAAATATTAAGACAAATGATTATAGCAGGATTGGACAGCGTGAGGATAAATTGTTCGCATGCTACACACGAACAGATGATAGAAGATATAAAAATGGTGCGTGAAGTAAGCAAAGAGTTGGGTTGTAATGTAGCAATCATAGCTGATTTGCAGGGTCCTAAGATTAGAATAGGCGAAATAAATCCGGACGGGGTAGAGGTTAAAGAAGGTGAAATAGTTGAATTTACCGTGGATAAAGAAAAAGCAAGCGATAAAGTGTTATTTGTTGATTACCAGGATTTTGCATATGATGTGGAGCCGGGCGAAGAGATGCTTATTGATGACGGGAAGTTGAAACTTGTAATTGTAGAAACAGATAAAATAAGTAATGTAAAGGCAAAAGTTATTTACGGCGGCAAAATTCTTCCGAGAAAAGGAGTAAACTTGCCGAATACCGAACTTAGTTTGCCTAGTATGACCGATAAAGATATTGACGATGCCATAGTTGCACTGGAAAATGATGTGGATTGGATAGCATTGTCGTTTGTGAGGCGTGATAGTGATGTGATTGAGCTTAAACAGTTGATAAAGAGAAAGAAAAAGCATGCTTATGTTATTGCTAAGATTGAAAAAGTACAGGCAGTAAAGAATTTTGATGAAATTGTAAAAGAAGCTGACGCAATAATGGTTGCACGCGGTGATTTGGGTGTTGAAATGGACTTTGCTGCAGTGCCGCTGATTCAAAAAGATATTGTGGAAAAATGTATAAACTACCAAAAACCGGTAATTATAGCTACCCAAATGATGGAAAGTATGATTACAAACTTCCGTCCTACGCGTGCAGAAGCTACAGATGTGTCGAATGCCGTTCTTGATGGTGCGGATACATTGATGTTGAGCGGTGAAACGGCTATGGGCAAATATCCCGTCAAAGTGATTGAAAGTATGCACAGAATTATTCAAGAGACAGAACAGAAAAAATATAATTATAACAGAGGTAACCCGCCATCTCCCGAAAGCCAAAGATTTGTCCGTGATAGTGTTTGCTTTAGTGCGGCTCGTCTGGCGGAAGTTATTGGAGCTAAGGCTATTATAACTTTTACCGAACACGGCAAAACAGCTTATACTATATCTGGTTACAGACCCAAAGCGGATATATATGCTTTTACGAGGCATAGGCATTTGCTCAGTGTTTTATCATTATTGTGGGGTGTGAGGTCTTTTTATTTCACCGAGATGACAGATATAAATACTGCCATAGACAAGTCAATAAAAATCTTAAAAGAACGCGGTGTTTTATCCGAAGGTGATTATGTGATACATGTCGGCAGTATTCCTATGAGTATTACTCACAAAACCAATATGCTGAAAGTAACAAAGGTTGAATAATTATTCCTAAACAATTCCAAAACCGGATTGAATTTATATATTTGCAAGTGAGAATTATATCTGATAAAAAATGAAAAGAACAGCTTTATACGAAATTCACAAGAAGTTAGGTGCTAAGATTGTGCCTTTCGCAGGATACGAAATGCCGTTAAAATACACAGGCGATATAGAAGAACATGTTACGGTAAGAACTAAACTCGGAGTGTTTGATGTGTCCCACATGGGAGAATTTTGGGTGGAAGGTGATAAGGCTTTAGACCTGTTGCAATGGGTTACAACAAATGATGTAGCAAAACTTTTCGATGGCAAGGCTCAATACAGTTGTTTGCCAAACGGTAAAGGCGGAATCGTTGATGACCTTTTGGTTTACAGGTTCAACGAAAAGAAATATTTACTCGTGGTGAATGCGGCAAACATTGATAAGGATTGGAATTGGATAACCGAACAAAATAATAAATTCGGAGCAAAGTTGCGTAATGCTTCCGATGAAATATCACAATTGGCAGTACAAGGACCTTTGGCAATCAAGGCTATGCAAAAACTTACTTCTTATCCTGTTTCGGATATGAAGTTTTATACTTTTGCCAATATTGAGTTTGCGGGAGTGGAAAATGTAATCTTTTCCATTACCGGATACACGGGTGCAGGTGGTTGCGAAATTTATTTCCCGAATCAATACGCAGAAAAGATTTGGAATGCCGTAATGGAAGCCGGAGAAGAATATGGTATTAAGCCTATCGGACTGGCAGCACGTGATACTTTGAGGTTGGAAATGGGGTATTGCCTTTACGGTAACGATATTGACGATACTACTTCACCTATTGAAGCAGGGCTCGGTTGGATAGTTAAGTTCAATAAGGATTTTATTGATAAAGATTTGTTACTCAAGCAAAAAGAAGAAGGTGTAAGTCGTAAGTTGATTGGTTTTGTAATGGAAAAACGGGGAATCCCGCGTCACGGTTACGAAATTGTGGACGGAGAAGGAAATGTTATCGGTAATGTGACTTCAGGAACAATGTCTCCGATGATGAAAGTTGGCATTGGCATGGGATATGTTAAGACCGAATTTTCTAAGCCCGATACGGAAATTTTTATTCGAATCAGAAATAAAGATTTGAAAGCAAAGGTTGTTAAATTCCCAATTTATAAAGGATAAAAATAATTGAAGTTAGATAAGACTTTTTCAATAGGAGTTTTTGATTCAGGAGTAGGAGGGCTGTCA